>NZ_JACSNE010000001.1:0-282019 GCF_018619035.1 Exiguobacterium sp. s168
AATTTAATTCACTAAGAGACCATGAGGTCTCTGAACGCGTTACTAATTACTTAAATTACTATAACGAAGAACGAATCCAAGAAAAATTAGGCTACCTGACACCGAAAAAATACGGTGTACAGGCAGCCTAATCAAGGTGTTTTATATGTGTCTCATATTGCTAGGTCAGTCTAGACCGTCCGGTTTTTATCGTTTCGTGCAAGATATCAAGTTGTCGGTAAAGGAATCTCATCGAACCAGTACACACCGACCGTCTCAGCGCCAGCATGTGCCAAGATGGAAGGACCAAATTGGGTAATGCGTACTTGAAGCTCCGGATGTTCTGTAGAAATCAAACGCCGTAATTCTTCTGCAGCGGCATGAGCGAGCGTATGACTGACATAAAGCGTCCGATCATAAACACCATGAGCGCTGACTTTTGATGAAATTTCACTAACCATTTCTTTAAAAGCTTTTTTGATGGAACGAACTTTTTTAAATGGAACAAGCCGTCCTTCCTCATTAAATTGAGCGATTGGTTTAATATTGAGCATGTTTGCTAATAAAAATTGACTTCCTGAGACACGTCCGCTCCGTCGCATCGTCTCCATATTTCCGATAATCAGATAAAAATGCGATTTGTGCTTGAATGTCTCAAGCGTAGACATGACTTCATCTGGACCTTTACCAGCAGCAACGAGTCGTTGTGCAATCCGGACAAGTTCTTGCTGATTCGCAGCACCTGTATACGAATCAATCGCGTACAAGGGGAAACCGACGGCTTCAGCTGCAGCGACGGAACTCGAATATGTGCCGCTCAGTCCACTCGTGATATGAATCGCATACCCATAATCATAGCCATCTTCAAGCAATTGTTCATACAAGGTTACGAAGTCACCGAATGATGGTTGAGAAGTCGTCGGTGAAACGTGGGAATCTTCTCGCATTTTTTGATCAAGTTGTTCAATCGAGATATCGACGTACTCCCGGTAAGACTCTCCGTTTAAGATGAGTAAAGTCGGTATCACATGGACTCCGATTTTTTCAGCCTCTCCTGGCTCAAAAAAAGCCATGCTGTCGGTAATCCAAGCAATCTTATCCATGTATATGACGCCTCCATTAATATAACTATTTTGTCTATCATACCATAGCGATGAAAGCGGAATCACTAGCTAGCGCGTTTTTGTGTGATAGAAGCACTGGAAACGTGTCCAAACCATGAACTGATACCAAAGGCGATGAGTGTCGGGAATAACCATTCTAAACTTTGATCCACTAAAGGTAAGGATTGATAGAACGTTTTAAGATTTCCCGGGAAAAGCGAAAGTTGATTCAACGCACTACAGAATGAGAAGAAAATCGTTACTCCAAGAGTTGATTGATAAACGACCGATTTACGACGGAACAGATGACGCATGAATGTCAATGCGATCAAGACGATGACGATTGGATAAAGGAACATCAATACCGGAACAGCGATGGATAACAATGTCTGCAATCCGACGATGGATACCGTAAGACCAAGAGCAGTCGTGAAGATACTTGCCGCTTTTAAAGATACACGGTTGGAAATCGTCATCATGTATTCTGCAAATGCGGTGACGAGACCAACTGATGTCGTCAAACATGCAAGCAAGATCGCAAGACCAAGTACAGCTAAACCGATTGAGCCGAATGCAGTATTTGCATAATGTTGAAGAAGTGCTGGACCATCAACTTTTCCGATGGCGGCAAATGTGTTACGTCCGATCATTCCAAGTCCGACATAGACGAGAGTCAAAGCAGTGGCAGCGATGATTCCGGCACGAGTGACGACTTTAAATTGTGCTTTTCGTTCATGAACGCCTCGGTTTTTTAGTGTATGCAGTACGACGACCCCAAATACTAAGGCACCGAGTGCATCAAGCGTTAAGTATCCTTGAAGGAATCCTTGAATGAATGCCTGTCCAGTCGTCTCATACGCTTCGTTTGGTGAAGCGACGCTCGAGAGTGGTGAAATGATACTACTGATGCTTAATGCAGCAAGAGCGATTAATAACAAAGGTGTGATGAAACGTCCGATGATCTCAAGTAATTTTCCTGGTCGTAGTACAAGATAGAGTGTAGCAAGGAAAAAGAGACTTGATGAGATGACCAACGTCATTTGTGAAGGAGCACCGAGAAACGGAACGACTCCGAGCTCATACGTGACAACCGATGTTCGCGGAATCCCGAAAAAGGGACCAATCGCAACATAGAGTGCAAACGTCAAAGCAGCACCTACAAAACGAGGGAGTGGTGCAGCAAGTGTTTTGATGCCACCTCCGATAGAGGCAACTGCAAGTAAGCCGAGCAAAGGAAGACCGACACCCGTTACGATAAAACCAAGGATGGCAGGAAGGAACTGTGAACCTGCAAGCGCACCGAGTTCCGGTGGGAAGATGAGGTTACCCGCACCGAAAAATAAAGCAAAAATCATAAATCCTAAAGCAAATGTATCTTTTGTCTTAAACATGTGTTGTCCTCCATTCATCCTAATTTCATAAAAAAAGCCTCATCCACTCAGTTTGTGGATAGGCGTCGTTTGCTCAGACGCCTTGTCGAAATGACGAAAAGGGCCTGGATCTTCATTTTCTCAAACGAGAAATGAATCTTCAGTCCCTGCTCTTAATCACAATCAGTCGTTCTTGGATGAGCGTTGCGTGTGTCATGTTTAAAACCTCCTGTTTGAATTTTTCTAAGGATAACATGAAGAATTTAATAAAACAATATTTTCTGAAAATTCACCACCGAATTTTTGAAAATAAATAACGCCTCGAGCAGAGATGACGGTCTCCACTCAAGACGTTTCACGTTACATATCAGCTCGTTGCAATCGAGCGCGTTTTTTTGTGGCGTTTCAATTTATGGAGGAGCCAAGCGTGAACGACCTCACAGGATTGACGTGGTAACGTCAGTTCAACAAGCGATTCCTGCTGTTGCCCTTTAATGATGAAAAGTCCATTTTCTTCATCGACAGGGGCGATGGTCATTGAACTCGCTTCATTCAGCGACAATTTCACTTCACCGAGTGTCGCATCCTTTAATTTCAGGATGTTCCCATTTGTCGCAAATTTCGTGAATGAGCTAATTCCGTTCACTTTTAACTGATCCATATTGAATTCCTCCTTCTGTTGATTCCAGTACTATCCCTATAAAAAACCGGGTCTAACTTCTATCTTGAAAAGGTTATCCTCATTATAGCGAAGTCTTCACAAGATGCTAGTCTTATTTTGTGTGAAAATTCGAAAAATTTTTTAACAATATTGTCATATGGATAGGAATACCTGTTAAGAGGGAATCGTCATGTGAAATTCAAATAGAACAAAAGCATCCTTTTCTAAAAGAAAAAGATGCTAAAGGTCAATCTAACTCAAAACTCCATTTCTTCTTGCGGCAAACAAGCGTTCCTCGTCGAAGAATCGATTCTTTCTCCGCTTCAAAATCTTCATGTAGTACGCTCATGTCTTCATACCGTCCTGCTACATAGACAGGAATCGTAATATTTCTTGAGAAAACAGACCGTTTTGCACTTTCGAAATCAATCAATACGCCTTCTTTGAGGAGATGACGGATATGAATCATGATTTCAGCTGTTAAGGCGATCGAGGCGACGGATCGTGCGTGCTGACGAAATTTCCGTTGTACGAGGTCGGAGATAAGTTGTTCTAACCGTGACCAATCCTTTAAGTAAACCGAAGCATGAAGACCATCGTGTTCGCTAAAATAAACTAGTTCATTCTCAATCGATTCAAGGAAAGGGAGCGGTGTACCTCGTTTCATATGCATTAAAAATAATAACTCCGCGATTTCGACATCCGTTAATACATCGAGCGAATGGGAGGAGCGAATATCAATAGCAGTCAAAGGATGACGCTGGACATCTGTTGATTGTGAAAACTGTTCGATCTCATGCCCTTCGATGTAATGAAGCATCGTGCGAAACGATTGTTTCGTCTGTTTGAAATCACTTCCTGAAATAAGTAAAGGACGTTTCAAATCGACGGCTGCGGCGAAATCAGAGAAATGTACTCCTGACATCGTCAATCGTTGATTTTCCTCGTCCTCGTATAAGTAAAGTAACGCACTCGACATACCACTTCGCTTCCTTTCCATAACTAACTCCTTCATAATTTAATAGTAGCAAAACTTCGAATTGCCTGAAAGGATATTTACTTCTGAAAACGGGCATACTACATAGAGAAGCATAAAGAGAGGTGATGGAGCATGTGGGGCTTGCGAAAGCCATTCCCGGAATTGCGGACCGAGCGCTTCATATTACGGGAGCTCGAAAACCGTGACGCACGCGAATTGTTTAAAATCCTATCGGACGATAAAGTGATGTACTATTACGGATCAGATCCGCTCGTGACGGTCTATGAAGCTAAAAATGTCATCAGTTACTTTAAAGAACAGTTCACGCAAGGTAAAGCGATTCGCTGGGCAATTGCTGATGCGCAAACGAATCAATTGATCGGTACGATCGGATTTCATAACTGGCTATCCCAATACCATCGGGCTGAGATTGGTTTTGAAGTTAGTCAAGACTATTGGCAACGTGGTGTCGCTTCGGAAGCGGCAAGAGCTGTTCTGACATATGGCTTTGAAGAATTTGCTCTCCATCGAATCAGCGCCCTCGTCGCACCTGAAAATCTCGCTTCTAATGCATTGGTTCAAAAATTAGGATTCAAAGCAGAAGGATTACTAGAAGATTATGCATACAGTCATGGCCGTTTCATGGATTTGACGATGTACCGTATGCTCGCATCTGAATGGAAGGGATGAGGTAGTCAATGGAAAAACAAACACTTGTACTCCTGCATGGATTTACAGGAGGAACAGATTATTTTAATCGGGTAGAGGCAAATTTACGACATTCCTTTGATGTATTACCACTAAGTTTACCAGGACATGAGGGACTTGATGTTGGTCCGGATACGATTGAAGGCTTTGCCGAATGGGTCATGCATGAACTTGATCGACGTGGTATCGAAAAGCCGATCATCATCGGGCATTCCTTTGGTGGATACATTACAGCTGCAATCGTAGAAGGGTATGCGGATCAAATCAGTGGATACGGTCTCGTGTACTCGACAGCTAAAGCAGATGATGAACAAGCGAAACAAAAACGAAATCAAAATATCACGCGCGTTGAAGAAGTCGGTGTCAGAGAATTCGTCAATGGTCTTGTTCCGTCCTTATTCGCTAAAGGGGCAGATGAGTTCGCTGTCGCTGAAGCACTTGAAATCGGGTACATGATGACGGTCGAAGGAGCCATCCGTGCGCTTTCTGCAATGCGAGATCGGCGAGATATGACGAAGGTCTTAACGAAAGCAAACGTAAAAGGTGTCATCATTCACGGCACGAAAGATCAACTGATTTCAGAGGAAAGCGCATTTGCACCAAAGAATGATCATCTCATACATCGGTCAACAGACAGTGGACACATGGGGATGCTTGAGACACCGGATGCCTTCGTTGCAATCATTGAAGAAGCATTCAAGTAAGTTTTTGCCCTACGGTCACGTCTGTAGGGCATTTGCTTTGCATTTCAGATTAGATATCTGAAATGATAGAAGTGGAGGGGATACACATGAAAATCGTAGCGATTGAACCAACACCAAGTCCAAATAACATGAAAGTCATCGTTGATGAGGTCTTTTCGGAAAAAGGACAGACATTCGAGCATGCCTTTGGCGCACCGGAACACATTCAGCGATTACTTGAAATACCTGGCGTTAAGTTCGTTTATCAGGTCAGTGACTTTTTATCGATCGAGCGTTATCCGAAATATGATTGGCGTTCGCTTGTCATCGATATACGACGTGCGTTCGGTGAAACGTTAAATGATGTTGAACAGCACGAGACAGATGCTGAGTATGAACCTGTCCATCTGTTCGTGCAGTTCATTTTAGGCGTACCAATGCAAATCAAAGGTGTAAAAGGATTAGAAGAAAAACGAGAAGGGCTGTCGGAACGTTTCCGAGAAGCAGCGCTATTCGTCCAACCATTCGTTCAGAATGTCATTAGCGATCGACGCTGGGTGGAACAAGCACCTCGATACGGTGACCTTGACGAAAGTTTGCGTGAAGTAGCGAATGAGATTGAGATTGCATATCCAGTCGAACGTATCGAACGTCTTAAGTCGCTCGCAGCAGGAGAAGATATTACATTTAGCGGTCAAGCGATTCAATCAACCGATTGGAAAGAACGATTCGCGGCGCTCGATGAACTACCTGTTGAGATGGAATGGGTTCCAGCTTATGCTCGCCTGCTACAGGATGAGAAGATGCAAATTCGACGTCAAGCGATCGTAAAGCTTGGGATGTTCGAAGATCACCGTGAAGAACTGTTAGAGTATTTGACGAGTGCACTGCATGATCCGTCAGGGATTGTTCGTCGGACAGCAGGCGATACGATTTCTGATTGGGCGATGCCAGAAGCTGAACCAATGATGATGGAAGCATTAGCGGATAAAAATAAATTAGTACGCTGGCGAGCTGCTCGCTTCTTGTTTGATGTCGGAACGGAACAGTCGATTCCAAGACTGCGTGAAGCAATCCGAGACCGGGAATATGAAGTAGCTCTACAAGCCGAACTCGCATTGACACGAATCGAGAGTGGGGAAGAAGCACTAGGAACGGTTTGGCAGCAAATGAATCGAATGATAGATGAAAGTTCATGAGAACTTAAAAAATAATTGCTTGAGAGAATCATTCGACAAAATGAGTCACTAATTGTCTAGGTATATTTTCCCTGTTGTCTAAAAATGCTGGTAAAATAATCAAAATTATGTTGTCATCTTTTTGAAATCGAAATGAAATGTGTTGGAAATGCTTATTAAAACGCTTGCATCTAACAACTAAATAAAGCATTCCAAAATATCCCTGATGGAATTGAAATATTGTTTTGAAATGAAATGTCGAATGACAATTTTCTTCTCTTTCCTGCCCTTTGGTACAGTAAACCTACAATAACGAATTCGAATCATGTAGGTCATCTTTTGGCTGGGCATTATGAATGAGAAAAGGGGAGAATCGGAGATATGTTACTTTTCGCTGAAACAGATTTAGCAGTAGGATACAAGGAACGGACCAAAACAGGGGTATATGTAACGATCGAAACAATCGACAGTCGGACGATTACATTAGTCGCACCAGCAAACGCGGCAGAGGATATTTGTGACGAACTGTTTGCGACAGGATTAGAGCAATTGTTTTCATTCAAGATGAATCCATCGACTTTACCTGTGGCATAAGCGGATAAACGTGCGAGAGAGGAGAATCCTCTCTCGCTTTTTTGTGATAAAATTAATAAAGATAAAAGGAGGGATGGGATGAAACGTCTCGTTTTCATTTTGCTACTGCTTCCTGTTTGTTTAGCAGGTTGCCAAGAAAAGAAACAACAGGCAACAACAAACACGAACGAACCGATTCAGATCGCAGTCAAAACGACAAAGCAGGACGACATGATGCAATTAGACATTTCTTTAACGAATCCAAATGATCACAGTGTGAACGTGACGTATCCTTCCTCACAACGTTTTCAGGCTCAATTGATTGATGCGAAACAACACGTAACGTATGATTTTGAGAAAGAACAAGTTTTCACGCAAGCGATTGAAAAGGATACGTTCACGAAACGTGAAACGAAACAGTATACGGTTGAATTACCGATCTCCTCTTTAGGTGATAGCACGGAAGTTCGCGTATCGACAATCCGTCAATTCAAGGGAGCAAGTGCAAAACAAACGACCGATCGACAAATGATTGATTCAAAATGACGATCAACACAATGTGAAGGAGTGAAGTGATTCATGCAACAAGAAATCATCCAAGTAACAGGAGTAAAGCCTGTCATTGATCCAGCACAAGAAGTAAACGAGCGGGTAGGCTTCTTGAAGGCGTATCTCAAGCATACTGGAGCAAAAGGATTCGTATTGGGCATTTCAGGGGGACAAGATTCTTCGCTCGCAGGTCGTCTATGCCAACTGGCAGTTGAAGAGTTGCGAAAAGAAGAGGGGAAAGATGTCGCATTTTATGCGGTCCGCTTGCCTTACGGGGAACAACAAGATGAAGCAGACGCACAGACAGCCTTGACGTTCATTCAACCGGATCATTCGCTTCGTGTGAACATTAAACCAGCAGTCGAAGCATCGATGCAGGCGTTCAAAGAAGCGACAGGTGCAGAACTCTCCGACTTTAGTAAAGGAAATACGAAAGCGCGGGAGCGAATGAAAAGCCAGTATGATTTAGCCGCTCATTATGGCTGCTTAGTCGTTGGAACGGATCATGCAGCTGAATTCGTGACAGGATTCTACACGAAACATGGTGATGGTGCATGTGATCTGACGCCATTGACGGGACTGAATAAACGGCAAGGGAAACAACTCTTACGTTACTTGAACGCACCAGAAGTCTTGATTGAAAAAGTTCCGACAGCAGATCTTGAAGAAAACCGTCCGGCACTACCAGACGAAGTGGCACTCGGAATGACATACGAAGAAATTGATGATTACTTGGAAGGTAAGACGATTTCAGAAGCAAGTCAAGAAAAGTTAGAGACGCAGTATAAACGTGTTGGGCATAAGCATCATATGCCGGTCTCACCACTCGATGAATGGTGGAGAGCATAATCAAGAATAAGGAGGCGTGATTTCATGATTGAAATTGCGTCTTTTTTCATGTTCTTCGATTCTTCTTCAATCGTTATGGGAAAAGAAAAGAAATGACGATTGAGGAGGCGGGAGTATGACGATTGGTATCATAGGTGGAGGATTATCCGGCTTGACGGCAGCGGCATTATTCGCAAAACAAGGAACACCGGTCACACTTTGGGATGCTGGATTACTTGGAGGACGTGCCACCTCTCAAACCGTAAAAGGGTTTACGTTTAATTACGGTGCCCATGCGATTTATGGACGCGATCAATCGATTCTTCGCAAATTAACGAAACAGCTCGGTATCGAAGTGACGTGGTTAGATTTCTCAGCGAGTCGTGCGAAATATGAGTTTTCAGGTCATTTGACGGCAGTTCCTGCGAATGCCTGGGGATTACTAAAAACAGAAGTCATCGAAGGAACGAACAAAGTACGTTTCACATGGGAGATCATTAAAACGATTTTACGAGTCGAACGAGGGGATCCGCTACAATCGATCGGACAATGGTTAAAAACAGAACGAGTCGATGAACAAGTGGCACAGTTGATGCTTGATTTGGCATCAACGAACTTTTTTACGGCAGAACCGGAAAAAATCCCGTCAGACGTCTATTTCGAGTATTATCAAAAACTTTTTCGGACGCGAAAGCCTGTCTCATACATCGAAGGTGGGTGGCAAGGGTTAGTACAGGAGTTGGAACGGATCATCCTAGAGAATCGTGGAGAGATCTTGAAAAAAACAAAAATAACAGCAGTCGAATCGACTATGACAGGATTCTTAGTCCGTGATCGAAAGAAACAAGAATGGAACGTCGAACGGATTATCTTTGCCGTACCACCGCGTGAAATTTTAAAAATGGCGACCCCAACTGTCATTCAACGATTTGTTACACCGTATGCGAGTCATGAACCAGTAGAAGTATTCGTGTATGATCTTGGACTTCACCCGTATATTCAAACACCGTATTCATACATCTACGACCGTTCGCATCGAGCGTTCATCACGGATTTATCGCATTATGATACAAGTCTTGCACCGAAGGATGGTCAAGTCCTTCAAGCAATCGCCTATCTTGAACACGATCGACTTGATGATCCCGATTATATTGGACATGTCCGAACGGGAATCGAACAGATGCTTGACGTTCATTTTGCAGATTGGAGACAACGTATCGTCGCAGAACGAACGATCAAACGAGCAGTCGTACAAGAAATAAAATGGAAAATGGGGCAAACACCACTTGCGACTCACATTCCGGATCATGCAGGTGTCGCTTTCGTCGGGGACTGGTGTGAAGGTACGGGACAACTCTCAGAGCTTGCTTTTTCAAGCGCCGTCAGCGTCTTCAATCGCTGGACGTGATGTACGATACAAATAAGGAGAAGCTCAAATAGCTTCTCCTTATTTGTATCGTGTTGTCTTATGCTTCATTATTCGAACGTGCTGGATAGAACGCTAGAACTAAGAGTAATGTAAAGGCAATGAGACTCATCATCGGAATCGTCAAGAAACCAAAATAGTTGACCCATTTAATGAGACAGCCACTCGTACATAACGCTTCGCCATCGGGTAAGCGCTCAAGGATGACGTGGTACAAAGCGACACCAAAGCCGGCAAGCACATACAGGCGGACGAAGAGCGGATCAATCGTTTTCGACTGGAATAGCGAGATGAGCAAATAAAAGGCTGTCGTATACATGAATAGTCGTTGCCACCAACAGAGCGGGCAGGGAATGAATCCGCGAATTTCACTGAAATAGAGACTGCCAAGCGTTGCAATCGTTGAGATGATGAACATAAAATGATAGCGTGTCATATGTATCGTCCTTTCTAACGTGTTAAACTAATGCCATCTTATATCATGAGGAGTCGAATCTCACATTGCAAGTGTCGGAAATGGAAATGTTGATCACCTTATCGGAAGAATTGAATATGAGGCGCGCTGCTGAACGATTATTCGTCTCGCAACCTGCACTTAGTCAACGTCTCGTTGCGATTGAAAGACGCTGGGGAACAAAATTATTCATTCGTTCATCGCGTGGATTAAGCATCACACCACAAGGAGAAAAAGTAATCGGTCTCGCAAAAGAGATGAATCGGAAGGAACTCGAGTTAAAAAGTGAATTGACAGCAGAAGAAGGTGCCGTTTATGGGACGCTTCGGATTGCTGTCGCTTCCATCATGGGGCAATACTGGCTCCCGCGTGTCTTAAAACGATTCGTTGAGCGTTATCCGCATGTCCGTGTCCAACTTGTTACGGGTTGGTCGAGTGAGATGATGCGTCATATGTTAGAGGAACATTTTCATATCGGGATCATTCGTGGAAACCCGGACTGGAAAGGTGTCAAAGAACGTCTTTTCTCGGATCCACTCTATTTAGTCGATAGTGAGTTGACGTCCATCGAACAGTTACGCGTGACGGATCGACCATTCATCCAGTTCAAGAGTGATTCAACGTATTATCAAGAAATTTTAGAATGGTGGCAAGATCGGTTTGCAAGTCCGCCATCCCGGACGCTGGTCGTCGATCAAATCGAGACATGCAAGCAGATGGCTCTACATGGAATTGGATTTGCGATTTTACCCGAGTCGACGATTCAGCAATCAAATGAAGTCATGCAGCTTCCGTTAAAAACATCGTCTGGAAAAATATTAAAGCGAGATACATGGATTTTGTCTACGGAATCGATGCTTGAACTAAAACAAGTTCAAGCATTTTGGGATATCGTAAAAGAAGAAGGAGGAAGTCAGTCAGATGGAATACGCCATTGAGATGCGGCGCGCGCTTCATAAAATACCAGAACCAGGGTTCAAGGAATTTAAGACGCAAGCTTTTATATTGGAACAAATTCGTGCCTATCCACCAGATCGTGTCACGTATGACACGTTTGAAACGGGAGTTTTCGTTCGAGTGAAAGGATTGACTGGAAATCGGACGATTGGGTACCGTGCAGACATTGATGGGTTACCGATTGAAGAAGCGACAGGTCTTCCGTTTTGCTCGGAACATCCAGGCTTCATGCATGCCTGTGGTCACGATATGCACACGTCGATTGCGTTAGGATTAATGAAACGAATCATTGAATTGCCGGTCATGGATGATGTCGTCTTTTTGTTCCAACCAGCGGAAGAAGGTCCGGGCGGGGCAGAACCGATGATTAAAAGTCCGTTGTTTGAAAAATATCGTCCAAGTGAGATGTATGGTCTTCACGTCGCACCGGAGTATCCAGTCGGTACGATTGCAAGCCGTCCCGGCGTCTTGTTCGCGAGTGCTCGAGAAGTCCATATCACGATCTATGGTCAAAGTGGTCACGCGGCCTTTCCTCATTTGACGATTGATACGGTCGTCGCGCAAGCAGCCTTGATCATGCAATTGCAAACAATCGTCAGCCGATCCATCAATCCGATGAACTGTAGCGTCATCACGATCGGAAAGGTCGATGCCGGGATTCGAGAAAACGTCATCGCCGGTAGAGCAGTTCTTGACGGTACGATGCGCGCGCTCAATGGGGAAGACATGGAAAAACTGGAACGACGCGTTCGTGACATCATTCGAGGAATCGAAGCTTCCTTTGGCGTCAAGATTGATCTGCAATTCGGAAATCGTTATTACGAGGTCGTCAATGACCGACACATCGTTGATAAATTTTCATCATTCGTCAAGATGAATGCGAACTACATTGAATGTGATGCAGCAATGACAGGAGAAGACTTCGGATTCATGTTGAAGGAAATTCCAGGGATGATGTTTTGGCTTGGAGTCGACAATCCGACATCTGGACTTCATCAACCAACCTTGAATCCGGATGAATCCGCGATTCCATTTGTGATTGATTTACTCGATCATTATTTCCGAGAATATGTTTAAAAAGTTTTATGAAATAATGAAGGACATTAAGCTTTCCCTTTCGAAATCAAGAATGGGAAAGCTTTTTATATATGTAAGAATAGGAGTTTTCGAACATTTTGTGAAAAAAATCACGTGCACATGTGAACAATTTGTTACATCAAACATTATAAACAGACATAAAGGGTTATGTTCTCTATGATACGGTTATAGACCATATAGAGAAGTATGTTTTAGGAAGAGGGGGCTATATACATGTTCAATGATCCCGTATTGCTCAGTCGATTGTTGACAGGGCTCACATTAGCGTTTCACATTATATTCGCGACGATTGGTGTCGGGGTACCGCTCATGGTACTCGCAGCTGAATTCATCGGTCTGAAACGCAAAGATCCGGATTATATTTTATTAGCAAGACGGTGGACGCGTGGATACGTCGTTACCGTCGCAGTCGGTGTCGTGACAGGGACGGCCATCGGATTGCAATTATCACTACTTTGGCCGTCACTCATGCAAGTGGCTGGTCAAACGATCGCATTACCACTGTTCATGGAAACATTCGCATTCTTCTTTGAAGCGATTTTCCTCGGTATTTACCTGTATACATGGGATAGATTCAAAAACCCATGGTTACACTGGTTGATCGGGATTCCAGTCGTCATCGGTGCGACAGCATCAGCATTCTTCATTACGACGGTCAACTCCTTCATGAACTCACCAGAAGGATTTAAGATCGTCAACGGAACGCTAACGCAAATTGAACCATTAAAAGCAATGTTCAATACAGCAACACCTACAAAAGCAACACACGTCATCGTATCGGCTTATTTGACAGTCGCCTTCATCTTGGCGGCAATCGCGGCGTTCCACTTACTCCGCAAAAAAACACTCTCAGCAGCGGAAACAGCGTATCACAAAAAAGCACTTCGCTTAACGGTTATGGCTGGATTGATTTTTGCCTTCTCGACGGCACTTGTCGGGGACTTCTCAGGGAAATACTTGGCGAAATATCAGCCAGAAAAACTTGCAGCTGCTGAATGGCATTTTGAAACGACAAGTGAAGCAGAATTGATCTTTGGTGGGATACTTGATCAGCAAGAAGACGGCAGTTATGAAATCAAGGGAGCCGTCAAAATCCCATATGCACTCTCGATCCTTGCGGGTGGAGCTCCAGATACAGAAGTCATTGGTCTAAATGAGTTCGCAAAAGAAGATCAAGCACCGCTGATCGTTCACTATTTCTTCGATATCATGGTTTCGATTGGTATGTATTTGGCTGCCATCTCTGCCTTGTTCATCTTGGCATTCCGTTTGAAAAAATTAAATCCTTATAACAAATGGATTTTAAGAGGTGTCTTCATCGGTGGACCTCTGGCGATGATTTCCATTGAAGCAGGTTGGATGTATGCTGAAATTGGTCGCCAACCTTGGACACTTTACGGCATCATGCGGACAGCAGATGCGGCGACGACATCAACTGCCGTCGGTCCGATGTTGATTCTATTCAGTGCCTTGTACTTGATGCTCGGTACGATTTGTACAGTCGTATTATTACGAATGTTCAAGAAAAACCCGGTTGGAAAAGAACTTCAAGAACTTGCTGAAAACCACCACGCACGTGGGGAAGCTATGTTCGTGGATGATAACAAGTAAGGAGGGAACGATTTGGACGTTCAAACACTAGGAATTACGGTCCTCTGGACTTTCCTGTACGGATATCTCATCGTTGCCTCAATTGACTTCGGTGCTGGATTTTACGCCTTTTATTCAAAATATACGAAGCGGGATCATTTAACGAATCGATTGATTCTTCGTTATCTCTCACCAGTGTGGGAGGTAACGAATGTCTTCTTCGTATTCTTCTTCGTCGGACTAGTCGGGTTCTTCCCGGATACCGCTTACTATTTCGGTACGGCACTACTCGTGCCAGCCTCGATCGTTCTCGTATTGATTGCGATTCGTGGTAGCTTCTATGCATTTGCCAATTATGGATCAAACGACAGCATATTCTATACATTCTTATATGGAGCAACTGGTCTATTGATTCCGGCGGCGATGTCAACGACATTGACGATCAGTCAAGGTGGTTTCATTCGTAAAACGAATGAAACGGTTGAGTTTTTAGGAACAAAATTATTTACGAACTTTTACTCTTGGTCGGTCGTAGCACTCGCTATCGTATCCGTCCTCTATATCAGTGCGATGTTCCTCTTGTTCTATGCAGATAAAGCGAAGGATGAAGGGGCTACTCCGCTAATTCGTAAATGGGCACTCTTCTGGAGTGGTCCGACGATTCTTGTCTGTGCACTCGTCTTCTTTGGATTGAAAAATCAAGCGGCATGGCACTATGAGAACATCTTAAACGGGAACTGGTGGTGGTTCGCTGCTAGTTTCATCTTCTTCCTCGTTGCGGTGACACTCGTCTACATGAAGAAGAATTACGGAATTGCCTTCGTCGCGGTCATGTTACAGTATGGAGTGGCATGGTTTGGTTACGGTTATACGCACTTACCATATATCTTGTATCCATATATCGATATCAACAAAGCGGTCGTTAACGAAACAATGGCTTCCGCACTCGTCGTTGTCTTCATCTTCGGACTCTTACTCTTGATTCCGGCGTTGTACTTGATTTTACGACTCTTCTTGTTCGATAACGATTATGTACGTGGGAAATCCTCAAAATAATGTATGAATAAACGCCTCTGCGAATCGCAGGGGCGTTTATAGTATTTTTAAATTGAATCAGGTACACTACTAAGGAAGAGCGATTGTGAAGGAGAGTTGTGAAAATGAATGGAGAGTTTGCAGTAATTGGACTAGGGCGCTTTGGTGGCTCGATTGTCCGTGAATTATCGAAAAATGGGTACGATGTCTTAGCGATTGACTCCGACGAGGAGCGCGTCAATGAATTCATGGGAATTGCGACGCATTCCGTCATCGCGGACACGACGGATGAGAATGTCTTAAAAAGTCTAGGAATCCGAAACTTCGATCATGTCATCGTTGCCATCGGGGAAAATATTCAAGCATCTATCTTGACGACATTGATCTTAAAAGAGCTCGGGGTACAATCGATCACCGTTAAAGCGACGAACGATTACCACGAAAAGGTATTACGAAAAATCGGAGCAGACTTCATCGTTCACCCCGAACGGGATATGGGCGTCCGGATTGCAAATGGTTTAATGAGTTCAAATATTCTTGACTATCTCGACTTATCTCAAGAATTTTCGATCGTTGAAATTAAAGTCAGTGACCGGATGGCAAAACAAACATTGATCGACCTTGATCTACGAAGCAAATACGGAGCGAACGTCGTCGCCATTAAACGTGGAGAAAACGTTCTGATTTCTCTACAAGCTGATGAAATGATTGAAAAAGGGGACTATCTCGTCGTCATTGGTGAAAATGAGGATCTCGACCGTCTAGAGCGTGCGATTCATAAAGTGAAGAACTAAAAAAAGCTGAGGCACGCCTCAGCTTTACATTTACTTAATTAAATGAGTTGGAATTCTTTTAATCCGTGTGCGATACCGTCCTCAAGGATGGGTTTCGTGACATAGTCAGCGGCAGCTTTCGTTTCTGGAAGCCCGTTGCCCATTGCAATACCGGTTCCGACGTAGCGGAGCATCTCTAAATCGTTTAAAGCATCACCGAATGCAAAGGTATCTTCGCGGCGAATATTCGTCAATTTCAGGAATTGTTTGATCCCTTCTGCTTTCGAGGAACCGACATTGATGACATCCATTGCGTGTGGGTGCCAACGAATGAAATCGAATGCGTCATACCGTTTAACATAATCCGCTTCTTCTTCGGCCGTACAGTAGACGAGCGTTTGGAAAACATCATGCGATAAGAAAGCTTCTTCATCGTGAATCGGTAATGGCATGTCGAGTTCGCCGAGCGAATCTACGACATGCGTGTCATTTGATTTCGTCGTGAAGCCTTTTGTTTCGCCAAGATAAACGAGTGTATGCCCGTTTTCTTTCGCTTGTTGCGTTAAATGCGTTAAATCCGTCTTAGGTTGTGGACGTTTGTAGATGATTTCATTTTGATGAACGACGATTTGCCCGTTATAGCCGATAATCGTATCGATGTTGAGTAGTTCACGGATTCCAGACAACATCGCAGGTCCGCGTCCAGTTGCAAGGGCTACATAGACACCATTTTCTTGAAGCTTACGAATTGCCTGTTTTGTTGATTCCGGAACAAAATGACCATCATGCAATAAGGTTCCGTCGATATCGAAAAAGACGACTTTCTGATTTGCCATGGTTTCACCTTCTCTTTTTAATTGGTCGAAATGACCTGTTCATGTGAAAGTATAGCATAACCAAAAGCGTGTTGCCGGAAGGGAACATGCCGAATAAGGATGAAAAATAGTCCATGTATCGTGTATACTGTACTAAGGACAAAAAACAATGTACTGATAAGGAGTTGCTAGGCATGATTTTTAAAGTATTTTACCAACCGCTTCGTTCGGAAGCACCTGTTCGTGAACGGACAGAAACAATGTATGTAGAAGGGGAAAGCATTCGTGACGTGCGATCAACGATTGACCACCTCAAAGATATCAACATCGAGTTCATCCGCGAAGTCAGCGGAGAATTTTTGACATACGAACAACAACATCCTGATTTCAAGGTTGCGACGTTCGAATGAAGTTCGTCAAAAACCATCAGGCCGCCGTTTTCGCACTCGGTGGACTCGGGGAAATCGGGAAGAACACGTATGTCGTTCAATTCCAAGATGAGATCATCGTCATTGACGCGGGTGTCATGTTCCCAGAAGATGAATTACTTGGAATCGACTATGTCATTCCAGATTACACGTACTTGATCAAGAACAAGGATAAGGTCAAAGGCGTCTTCATCACACACGGTCATGAAGATCACATTGGTGGTCTGCCTTTCTTGCTTAAACAAGTGAACTTACCGATTTACGCAGGGAAGATTGCGATGGGTCTCATCAAGGTGAAGTTAGAAGAGCATGGTTTGCTTCGCAACGCGGAACTGCATGAGATCGATGAAGATTCGGTCATCAAGTTCCGGAAGACAAGCATCTCGTTCTTCCGTACGACACACTCGATTCCGAATTCGTTCGGTGTCGTCGTCAAAACACCACAAGGGAACATCGTGCATACAGGGGACTTCAAGTTCGATTTCACGCCAGTCGGAGAGCCGGCTGATTTAGCGAAAATGGCTGAACTCGGTAAAGAAGGCGTATTGTGTCTTCTATCGGACTCAACGAACGCAGAAGTGGAAGGGTTTACGATGAGTGAACGTGTCGTTGGGGAAACGATCTCAGACATCTTCCGTAAAGCGGAAGGACGGATCATCTTCGCGACGTTTGCGTCGAACATCTATCGTCTGCAACAAGTCGTCAATGCTTCTGTAGAAGCAGGACGGAAAATCGTCGTCTTCGGACGTAGCATGGACAAGGTCATGATGATTGGTCAAGAACTTGATTTCATCAAAGCGCCGAAGGGTACGATCATCGAGCCGAACGAGATGAAACGTTATAAATCAAATGAGTTGACGATCCTTTGTACCGGTTCACAAGGAGAACCGATGGCTGCACTTAGCCGTATCGCAAACGGAACACATCGTCAAATCTCGATCATTCCGGATGATCTCGTCATCTTCTCGTCGTCACCAATCCCAGGAAACGTCGTTTCTGTCGGAAAGACGATCAATCAGCTGTATAAAGCTGGCGCAGATGTCATGTACGGTAAACTGAATGATATCCATACATCAGGTCACGGTAGTCAACAAGAGCAGTTGCTCATGTTACGTCTATTGAATCCGAAATACTTCATGCCGATTCACGGGGAATACCGGATGCTGAAGAAGCATATGTCGCTTGCGATGGATGCTGGCGTACCGGAAGAGAACTGTTTCGTCATGGATAACGGTGAAGTACTGGCATTAGATGCGAATGCAGCCGCTATCACTGGGAAGATTCAAGCGAATGCGGTTTATGTCGATGGAAAAGGAATCGGAGACATCGGAAACATTGTCTTACGCGATCGCCGTATTCTCTCAGAAGAGGGACTCGTCGTCGTCGTCGTGACGCTTGACTCGAAGACGAATCGTCTCGTCTCTGGACCGGACATCATCTCGCGTGGTTTCGTCTACATGCGTGAGTCGGGTAATTTGATTAAAGATGCTGAACGTCTACTCAAGCGTTCGCTTGATCAATCGCTTGCGAACCGCAATACGAAATGGACGGACATCAAACAAGTCATCAACGATACGCTCACACCGTATTTAACAGAAAAAACACAACGTCATCCAATGGTCATGCCGATCATCATGGAAGTCTGATTCAAAAAAATCCTCGTCTCCGAAACGGAAACGAGGATTTTTGTATTACGTAGCAGGACCGTATTCCTTGAACGGTTCTTTTTTATCAATCCGATCGTAAAACATGACGCCATCTAGATGGTCGTATTCATGTTGGCAGACGATTGCTTTCATCCCTTTTAAACGTAATTTTATAGGATTTCCGTTATGATCGATGCCAGTTAGGGTAATACGCATATAGCGCGGTACATGTCCTTCGACTTCACGGTCGACGGACAAACATCCTTCGCCGCCAGTTAAATACGTCTGCTCGACGGAATGACTGATGATTTTTGGATTATAGATACCAAATTCCAATAAATCGTCACCATCCGGTAAGCGGATCGCGAACATGCGCTTGTTGACACCAATTTGTGGTGCTGCAAGTCCAATACCGCTTCGTAAGTCGTATTTCTTCGCAATTTCATCATCTTGACTGTTGGCGAGGAACTCGCGCATGAGTCGCATCGTTTCCTTATCCTCATCGCTGAGAGGGAAGGTCACTTCTACTGACCGTTCGTGAAGAGCAGGAACGTCTTCGCGTACGATTTCATTCATGGTGATCATGAACAACACTCCTTTCGTCTACAAAAAGTATAGCATAGGAAAGTGGGGAATGATGACAACTAACACAGTAGGAAAATATCGAATGATACAGAAGATGGAATATTCTAGTTTTGTGATTGAATTCACAATGTGAAACGCGAAAAAAATAAAACATTTCCTTTGATTTTAAGGTGTTACAGATTTATACTTGTAACGTAATGAACAAGACGCTATAACGTGTCGATTCATGATAATACAGTTTACTCAACTGAATAGGTACACAGACACATGTTCAAAGGATAGTCACACGGGACTTCGTTTTTTGGACACTATTGTCATGTGGGCAAATCAGTCAGAGGAATATTTCGCTGAACGCAGTGAAAGGATGAGGTGAAAAGATGAACGTAAACATGTTTAAAAACGTGGAAGAAAACTTTGAAACGTTCCGCATTCTTGACGAGAAAGGTGAAGTCGTCAATAAAGACGCTATGCCAGACCTCTCGGATGAAGAGCTTACGGAATTAATGCGCCGTCTCGTATACACACGTATCTGGGACCAACGTGCAATCTCACTTAACCGTCAAGGACGTCTTGGGTTCTACGCACCAGTAGCTGGACAAGAAGCGTCAATGATCGGTACACAATTCGCTTTGGATAAAGATGACTGGATTCTTCCTGGATACCGTGATATTCCACAAATGGTCTTCCATGGCTTCCCACTTTACAAAGCATTCTTGTTCTCACGCGGTCACATCACAGGTGGTAAGATTCCTGAAGGTGTTAACGTCTTAATGCCACAAATCATCATCGGTGCGCAGATCGTTCAAGCGGCTGGTGTTGCTCTCGGTCTTAAGAAAAGCGGTAAAGAACAAGTCGCAATCACTTACACAGGTGATGGTGGTTCTTCACAAGGGGACTTCTATGAAGGAATGAACTTCGCTGGAGCTTTCAAAGCACCTGCAATCTTCGTCGTTCAAAACAACCGTTTCGCAATCTCGACACCTGTCGAAAAACAATCTATGGCGAAAACAATCGCTCAAAAAGCTGTCGCTGCTGGGATCAATGGTATCCAAGTCGACGGTATGGACGTTCTCGCTGTATACGCAGCTACGAAACAAGCTCGTGTTGAAGCACTTAACGGTGTTCCGACATTGATCGAAACATTGACTTACCGTTACGGACCACACACACTCGCTGGTGATGATCCAACACGTTACCGTACAAAAGACATGGATGATGAGTACCAAGCACAAGATCCACTCGTCCGTTTCCGTGCTTTCATGGAAGCAAAAGGTCTTTGGAACGAAGATAAAGAGAACGAAGTCATCGAGCAAGCAAAAGCTGACGTTAAGGAAGCACTTGCACAAGCTGACAAAGAACCAAAACAAAAAGTTACAGATTTCATCAACGTGATGGCTGAAAAGCTTCCACAAAACCTGCAAGAGCAGCTTGATGAGTATACAGCAAAGGAGTCGAAATAACCCATGGCACAAATGACGATGATCCAAGCGATCACTGACGCAATGCGCGTCGAGATGAAACGCGACGAACAAGTTCTCTTGTTCGGTGAAGACGTCGGTAAAAACGGTGGGGTATTCCGTGCGACAGAAGGTCTTCAAGATGAGCTCGGTGAAGACCGCGTCTTCGATACACCACTTGCGGAATCAGGTATTGGTGGTCTTGCTGTCGGATTCAGTCTGACAGGATTCCGTCCAATCATGGAAATCCAATTCTTCGGATTCGTATTCGAAGTATTTGATTCAGTCGCAGCACAACTTGCGCGTCTCCGTTACCGTTCAGGTGGTACGTACAGTGCACCTGTAACAATCCGTTCACCATTCGGTGGCGGTGTTAAAACACCGGAACTTCACGCAGATAACCTCGAAGGACTCATGGCTCAGTCACCAGGACTTAAAGTTGTCATTCCTTCAACACCATACGATGCAAAAGGTCTCTTGATCGCGTCAATCCGCGACAATGACCCAGTCGTATTCCTCGAGCACATGAAACTCTACCGTTCATTCCGCGGTGAAGTGCCAGAGGGCGATTACACGATCGAACTCGGAAAAGCTGATGTAAAACGTGAAGGTACAGATGTAACAATCGTCACTTACGGTGCGATGGTACACGCTTCACTTAAAGCAGCTGAAGAGCTCGAAAAAGAAAACATCAGCGTCGAAATCATCGACTTGATGACGATCAGCCCGATTGATATCGATACGATTCTTGCTTCTGTCAAGAAAACAAACCGTGTCGTCGTCGTTCAAGAAGCACAAAAACAAGCGGGTATTGCTGCAATGGTTGCTACTGAAATCCAAGAACGTGCAATCCTTGACCTTGAAGCACCGATCCTTCGTGTTGCTGCACCAGATACAATCTTCCCATTCGCACAAGGTGAAGACGTCTGGATCCCAGACCACAAAGATATCGTTGAGAAAGTCAAAACTGTCTACAATTTCTAAGAGCATTTCGGAAAATAAGGAGAGGGTTCCATTCTCTCCTTGCTTCCGTTTTTACAGATAACAATCGACTAGAAGAGTGAACTAAAAGGAGGCATATTCAAATGGGTTTATTTGAATTCAAATTGCCGGATATCGGTGAGGGTATTCATGAAGGTGAAATCGTAAAGTGGTTCGTAAAAGCGGGCGACACTGTCAAGGAAGACGACGTTCTTCTTGAAGTACAAAACGATAAAGCAGTCGTTGAAATCCCATCACCAGTTGATGGTACTGTTAAAGAAGTAAAAGTTGACGAAGGTGTCGTAGCTGTCGTTGGCGACGTCCTCATCACATTCGAAGTCGAAGGCGAAGGTTCTGCTCCTTCTGAAGAAGCAGAGCAACCAAAAGCTGAAGACAACGCGAAAGACGTTCAAGATACGGATCAAAAAGTGGAAGACAAACCAAACGAGGTTCAAATCCATAAATCAGAACGCGTCATCGCGATGCCATCTGTCCGTAAATATGCACGTGAAAAAGGTGTCGACATCCGTGAAGTCCAAGGTTCTGGCGACAACGGTCGTGTTGTTAAAGAAGACATCGATGCATTCGCAAACGGTGGACAAACTTCTGAAGCACCAGCAACAGAAGAAAAAGCACCAGCTGCAGCTGCTTCTGCACCAAAAACAGAAGTTAAGCCTTACGTTGCTGCTCAACCTGAACTTGAAACACGCGAGAAAATCAAAGGAATCCGTAAAGCGATTTCGAAAGCAATGGTTAACTCGAAACATACAGCTCCACACGTAACACTCATGGACGAAGTTGATGTTACGAACCTCGTAGCACTCCGTAAAAACTTCAAAGAAGTTGCGGCTGCTCAAGGTACGAAATTGACTTACCTTCCGTTCGTCGTAAAAGCATTGACGGCTGCTGCTAAGAAATACCCAGCAATCAACGCATCAATCGACGATGTAAACGAAGAAATCGTCTACAAAAACTACTTCAACATCGGTATCGCTGCAGATACAGACAACGGTCTTGTCGTACCAGTCGTTAAAGATGCAGATCGTAAATCGATCTTCTCACTCGCTGACGACATCAACGACCTTGCTGGTAAAGCACGCGAAGGAAAACTTTCTGGCGACGAGATGAAAGGTGGATCAATCACGATCACTAACATCGGCTCTGCTGGCGGTCAGTGGTTCACGCCAGTCATCAACCACCCAGAAGTTGCAATCCTCGGTATCGGTCGTATCGCTGAAAAAGCGGTCGTTAAAAACGGCGAAATCGTTGCTGCACCAGTTCTTGCACTTTCATTCAGTTTCGACCACCGTCTCATCGATGGTGCAACTGCACAAAACGCGCTTAACTTAGTTAAACGTCTATTGAACGACCCACAACTTCTCATCATGGAGGGATAAGCAATGGTAGTAGGTGAATTCGCACAAGAAACAGATTTACTCGTAATCGGGGCTGGCCCTGGTGGTTACGTTGCTGCAATCCGCGGCGCGCAACTCGGTATGAAAGTAACAATCGTTGAACGTGAAAACGTTGGCGGTGTCTGCTTAAACGTTGGATGTATCCCGTCAAAAGCCTTGATCACTGCAGGACACAACTTCCAGCATGCTAAAGGTTCAAGCGATATGGGGATCACTTCTGAGAATGCAACTGTCGATTTCTCGAAAGTTCAAACTTGGAAACAATCTGTCGTCAACAAATTGACTGGCGGCGTTAGTGGTCTTCTTAAAGGGAACAAAGTTGAGACTGTCGTTGGGGAAGCTTACTTCCAATCAGAAGATACAGTTCGTATCATCAACGAAGATTCTTCGACTCCTTACAAATTCAAGAAATGTATCATCGCGACAGGTTCGACTCCAATCGAACTTCCAGCTTTCAAATGGTCAAAACGCGTTCTTTCTTCAACAGGCGCATTGAACCTTCCTGAAATCCCGAAAAAACTCATCGTCATCGGTGGCGGATACATCGGGATGGAGCTTGGTACAGCGTATGCGAACTTCGATACAGAAGTCGTCATTCTTGAAGGAACAAAAGACATCCTTTCTGGTTTCGAGCCTGCTATGACGCAAGTCGTTAAGAAAAAGCTCAAACAAAAAGGTAACATCACAATCCACAACGAAGCACTTGCTCAAAGTGTGGAAGAGTCGGAAGATGGCGTTAAAGTAACATTCGAAGTCAACGGTGAAGCACAAACAGTTGAAGCGGACTACGTCCTCGTTACTGTTGGTCGCCGTCCGAACACTAGTGATCTTGGTCTTGAAATGGCAGAAGTTAAAGTCAGCGACCGTGGTCTTGTCGAAATCGACGATCAGTGCCGTACTTCAAACGAAAACATCTACGCAATCGGTGATATCGTTCCCGGACCACCACTTGCACACAAAGCTTCATTCGAAGCTAAAATCGCTGCTGAAGCAGCTGCAGGACACCCTGCATACCTCGACTACAGTGCAATTCCAGCGGTCGTCTTCACAGACCCAGAACTCGCTACAGTCGGTTACACGGAAGCACAAGCAAAAGAAGAAGGACTCGACTACATCGCGTCTAAATTCCCTTACGCTGCGAATGGTCGTGCACTTGCACTCAACGAGCCAGACGGCTTCTTGAAAATGATCACTCGTAAATCAGATGGTCTCTTGATCGGCGCGCAAATCGCTGGTACAGGTGCTTCTGATATGATCGCTGAAATGGGACTCGCAATCGAGTCTGGTATGACAGCTGAAGATATCGCACTCACAATCCACGCGCACCCATCACTTGGTGAAATCGCAATGGAAACTGCTGAAGTTGCAATCGGCAGCCCGATCCACATCATTAAATAATATTGAAACACCTCATTCGCGGGGAGCCGACCGTGAATGAGGTGTTTTTTGTTTGGGCTTGATTCAAAAAAGGAAAAGGAAAAGTAAAAATTGGAGAGGGTGGACGCACATGGAATCCGTGACTACCTTGGAGGAGCTGTATTACGTATCAGAGATGGATAAGGTTCGTTTTGTCGGCTGGACGACTGCACTCGCCCGCTATGATTTTGCTGTCGTCTGTACGGGACAATTCTTCGGGAAAGTACTCGTCGTCAGTTTAACCGGTGGTCAGTCAGCGTTACTCGATCAACAGGATGTGTTGAATGGAGATGTCTTAGTTCGTACATTTGCGATTGAACGAGAGGATGTCGAAGTAATTGGTGAAGCACTCGCAGCATTCATTCCTTGTTCACCAAACGATGAGTACGCAGAATGAAATGACTAAAAAAGCAGTAATCCCCATTGAATAAGGATTACTGCTTTGTCTTGTTTTTACCGAATCGCATTCGATTGTTGAATGACTTTGATTGTCTCGAGTGAATGGTCCTCAAGGCCTTGAACCGGAAGACCAGCTTCGATGTTTTCTTTGATATAGGCAAGATTGTCTGCCGTAATCATTTCACCTGGAATGAAGATTGGGATACCAGGTGGATATACCATCATGAATTCAGCTGAAATCCGCCCGACCGCATCAATCAACGGAATCGTCTCTGTCTCTTCATAGAATGCATCACGAGGACTGAGAGCGAGTGCTGGGATGTCTGGAAGAACAATCGAATGATCAGTCGTTTCAGCTCCATTATTTTGATAACGTGCAACCAGTAATGACATCGCATGTAGAAAGGCATCAATCGTCTCTTCCGAGTCACCAGACGTAATGATGACGAGGATGTTGTTCAAATCTGAAAGTTCAACTTCAATCCGATGTTCTTCACGTAAAAACTCTTCAACAAGGTGACCGGAAATACCAAGTCCTTTAACGGAAACGAGCACTTTCGTTGGATCAAAGGCAAACGTCGCACTCGAATGAAGATCGGATTCACCGAAAACAGCGAGATAAGGAAGCTTCGCTAATCCAAAACGCATCCGTGTCGCAAGTTCAAGTGCCCGACGATTCATCGCTTCACCATTGATCGCAAGGTGACGTCGTGCACAGTCAAGAGATGCGAGCAATAGGTAGGATGTCGATGTCGTCGTCAACATCGAGAGCACCGCTTGAACTTTATCTGGAGAAACAAGTCCGCGACGAACGTTCAGGACAGAGCTTCCAGTGAGTGACCCACCGAGCTTATGCACGCTGGTTGCGGCAAGATCAGCTCCTGCTTGCATCGCAGACAATGGCATATCTTCGTGGAATGCGATATGAACGCCGTGTGCTTCGTCGACGAGTACCGGAATACCTTTACTATGGGAAAGCTTGACGATACTCTCTAAGTCGCCAGCAACGCCGAAATAGGTCGGGTTGATGACGAGAACTGCTTTTGTATCGGGATGAAGTGCAAGGGCACGTTCTACCGCGCTTGGTGTGATACCGTGCGCGATTCCGAATGTCTCATCAAATTCAGGGTGAATGAAAATCGGATGCGCACCAGAAAGAACGATAGCTGACATCACCGATTTATGCACGTTCCGAGGAACGAGAATTTTATCATCAGGTCCGACGACACTCATGATCATTGCCATGATTGCCGTTGAAGTTCCTTGTACGGAAAAGAACGTTTCGTCGGCGTGGAAGGCTTGAGCGGCCAATTGATGAGCTTCCTTAATGATTGCCTTTGGATGATGAAGATCATCAAGGGGAGCGATATTGATTAAATCGATATCGAGCGCATTCTGACCGATGAACGATCGAAAGGCTGGATCCATTCCTTGACCATTTTTATGACCGGGAATATGAAATTGAATTGGTTGACGTTTCGCATGCGCGAGTAGCGCATCGAATAAAGGTGTATCGAGCTGTGTTAAGCTTTTTGTTTGCACCAGATTTCCCCCCTTAAAACCGAATAAAAATACAATCAAACAAGCTAACTATAACAAGTTTTCGGACGGTTGCAACTGTTTTATGCTTCTTTTCCGTGTAAAATAGAAAAGTGCAGAAAGGAAGTGGGAATGATGGCATTGAATTATCCGCTCAATTCCGATTGGTCGACTGAGGAAATCGTGAAAGTCATCGACTTCTTTAATTTAGTCGAACAAGCGTATGAATCAGGCGTTGAACGACAGCGGTTGCTCGAAGCATATCGTGAATTCAAACAGATCGTCACCTCGAAATCCGAGGAGAAGCAATGGGATCAGTTTTATGCGGAAGAGACAGGTTGCTCGAGTTATCGGACGATGCAGCAGGCGAAACGTCAAGAAGAATCAATTGTTCGCATGAAGAAATAATTAGACCACGAAGATAAGACTCCTGTGCGAACGCGTCGGAGTCTTATCTTTTAATCCGACTGGAAATGTGCGGGAAATGATCAACATTTGTTTAAAGTGGAAAGGAAGCGGCTATATAATACATACAAGACGTTGACCTTACAAATATGTGAAACTGTATTTTTTAAAATTAGATGCTTTACATCTAAGTTGAATCGTACTATTATAGATTCAATCCACTAATAAGTCGCAATTGTCTGACAAATTAAACCTCTGTTTATCCCGCGAAGGAGTGTGGTTACTGTGAAACAAGTGATAGAAGCATACAAGAGAAAAGATGCAGAAAAACGCATTCCTGTATTGCGTCTCGAAATCGATTATGAGCTTGCTACATTACACGATGCGATGGTGGCAAGTGACGCAGAAGCTGTTGGCGCAAGTAAAGAGCGCCTCGAAAAATATCGTCAAGAGATGGTACGTCTTGAAGCTTGATTTCAACGTTCCGATCTCTACCTTATAATAAAATATCAACTCTTCAACCAGCGAACTGTTCGCTGGTTTTCTTTTTTTGTTACTATAGAAGAAGCTGGAAACAACGATGAAGGAGTGAACTCAAATGCAGATTGAGTTGGATGCGATAGATTTGATCAAACGAGCGGGAAAGTACATTCGCGAAAAAATTGATGGTTCGTATCACGTCGAACAAAAAACCGGAAAAAGCGATTTAGTGACGGAGATTGATCAAGCCGTCGAGGATTTATTGATTCAAGGTATTTTAGATCGCTATCCGAATCATCATATTTATGGGGAAGAGGGACGAATCGCTCGACCTGATACACTCGAAGGCACGATCTGGTTCGTTGATCCGATTGATGGAACGATGAACTTCATTCGTCAAAAACGAATGTTTGCCATCTCGATCGCGATCATGATAGATGGTGAGTTACGTTATGGTTTCGTTTACGACGTCATGGCTGACGAGTTGTTCCATGTCATCAAAGGGCATGGTGCTTATCAAAACGGCATACGATTACCACAAATCGAGGAGCGGAGTGTTAAAGAAGCAATCATCTGTATGAATGCGACCTGGGTGACACCAAATCGTCGGATCAATACGGATCGTCTTGCACCACTCGTGCGACATGCCGTCGGAGTGCGAGCGATCGGTGCAGCATCACTTGAACTTGCATGGACAGCTGCAGGACGTGTTGATGGGTATATCACGATGCGTAATATGCCTTGGGATTACGCAGCCGGTCAGTTATTGATTGAAGAGGTCGGTGGGCGTGTCGGAACGATCACAGGTGAATCGATGTCATTTCTCGAACAAACGAGTGTGCTAGCAGGGAGCCAGACGTTCGTTAAAGATGTTTTGACATTCGTACAAACACAAGAAGATTGAAAAAAGGTTTCTTTCGTTTTAAACGAAAGGAACCTTTTCGGTCATGCTTGTTTTCGTAAACGTGCCTTTAAGACGAACCCAGCACCCATCGCAACAATCATCAAGATGACAGAAGCAATCGTCATCGGAACGTTTTGTTCCGCGATGAAGATGCCGATTGCTGCCATGGATCCTACGGCAAGCATAGCGAGTAATAAAAATAGCAGACGCATGTTTTTTCCCCCTCTACCCGTGAGTACGTTAACAGTGTAGCGTGAATGAAGGATAATGAAAAGGCTTTCGGAGTGATGTCGAATCTTAGTCATTGCCAATTAGGACTCTACCTGTGCTATACTCTTAAAGTTGACCGAAAGTATGATAAGATTTATTTAAATGAATAGAAAGAGGTACACACCTATGACAACATTAGTACGAAATGATTTACGCAACGTTGCGATCATCGCTCACGTTGACCATGGTAAAACAACATTAGTCGATGAGCTTTTAAAACAGTCTGGTACGTTCCGTACGAACGAACAAGTCGAAGAACGCGCAATGGACTCAAATGACATCGAGCGGGAACGTGGAATCACGATTCTTGCGAAAAACACTGCAATTGACTACAAGAACACACGCATCAACATCGTTGATACGCCAGGACACGCCGATTTCGGTGGAGAAGTTGAGCGGATCATGCGTATGGTTGATGGCGTCATCCTCGTCGTCGATGCACGTGAAGGCTGTATGCCACAAACACGTTTCGTTTTGAAAAAAGCACTCGAGCAAGGACTTCAACCAATCGTCGTCGTCAACAAAATCGACAAACCGATGGTCCGTCCTCTTGAAGTCGTCGACGAAGTCGTTGATCTCTTGATCGACCTCGGAGCTGACGAAGATCAACTCGAATTCCCAGTCGTTTATGCATCGGCAGTCAACGGCTCAAGTTCATTTGAACCTGAATTAGAAAAACAAGAAGATACAATCACGAACGTTCTTGATTTGATTCTTGAGCACACACCAGCACCTGTAGATAACACAATGGAGCCGCTTCAGTTCCAAGTGACGATGCTTGACTATGATAACTACCTCGGACGGATCGGTGTCGGTCGTGTCTTCCGTGGAGAAATCAAAGTTGGCGATAGCGTTTCGCTTTCGAAACTTGACGGCTCAACGAAGAACTTCCGTGTTACGAAGTTGTTCGGTTACTTCGGTCTAAAACGTGTCGAAATCGAAACAGCAAAAGCTGGAGATTTGATCGCGATCGCTGGTATGGAAGATATCAACGTCGGTGAGACGGTTTGCCCGACTTCACACGTTGATCCACTCCCATTATTACGTATCGATGAGCCAACGCTTCAAATGACATTCATCGTCAACAACTCGCCATTCGCTGGTCGTGAAGGGGATCTCGTTACTTCACGTAAAATCGAAGAGCGTCTTGAAAAAGAACTCGAAACAGACGTTTCACTTCGCATCGAAAACACGGACTCACCGGACCGCTGGATCGTTTCTGGTCGTGGGGAACTTCACCTCGGGATCTTGATCGAAAACATGCGCCGTGAAGGATACGAAATCCAAGTATCAAAACCGCAAGTTATCATCAAAGAAGAAGAAGGCGTCAAAGTCGAGCCATTCGAACGCGTCGTCATCGATACACCAGAAGAGTACACAGGTTCTGTCATGGAATCGATCGGTCTCCGTAAAGGTGAATTGACGAACATGCAAACAATGGACAACGGTCAAACGAAAATGGAATTCATCGTTCCTTCACGTGGTTTGATCGGTTACCGTAACGAATTCCTTTCTGCTACACGCGGATACGGAATCATGAACCACACATTCGAAGAATACCGTCCGTTCATCCAAGCGGATATCGGTGGACGTCGCAGTGGAGTTATGGTCTCAATCGAAACAGGTAAAGCAACTGCTTACGCGATCTCAGCTCTTGAAGACCGCGGAACGATCTTCATCGAGCCTGGTATCGAAGTATACGAAGGTATGATCATCGGCGAATGTAACCGTGATGTCGATCTCGCTGTCAACGTCGTTAAAGCAAAACAATTAACGAACATGCGTGCATCTGCAAAAGATTCAACGAACGTTCTTAAACGTCCACGTGTCTTCTCACTTGAAGAGTCGTTGACATTCTTGAACGAAGATGAGTACTGTGAAATCACACCACAATCGGTTCGTCTCCGTAAACAAGTCTTGAACAAGAACGAACGTGAAAAGCAAGAAAAACGTCGTCGTCTAGGTAAAGATTGAGTCTTGAACGAATAGGGGGACTGGCAATGAATGCACAAGCTGCCGTTGCTTCTGATTTCTCGAAATACGATATTCCGTTCATCGCGAAACTTCTCGGTATCGGAAGTGATCCGAATAACATCGAAGCGGGATTTTATCCTTTAATGATTACCGTTGTCATTTTGACGCTTGTCGTCTTTAAGTTAGGATTTGCTAAGGAACTGGCATGGTGGAAATCACTGATCGTCTATCTCTTGCTCGCCGTCTTCTCGGCAGCATTGACGCTTGTCTTCTGGACATGGCCGATTCCTGAAGTACTTCTTGCGATGGTCTTCGTACTTGGTATTTATCGCTTCCGGATGTGGATGGTCAAGCGTGAACGTGAACGGACAGCTTCTTGACGGAAGCGTGTCATGAATCAAAAGAACGAATCTCTTCGGAGGTTCGTTCTTTTTTTTGAGCCAATTCAGATGCATGATTTAAAGCGGAGCGGGAACAATGATACTAAAAGGGGGAGAAAACAGTGAAAATAAGGTATGTCATACCCCTACTGTTAACGGGTATTCTGATGGGCTGTACGCAAACGTCAGAAGAATCGTCAACAGAGGAAACGAATCAGACGACACAAGAAAACAATCAACAGGATTCAGGTGATCAAGAAGCGACGCAATCATCTCAAGCGCAAGAAGGCGTCGTATTTAAAGAGCTAAACGCTCCGTGGAATATCGTCCGAGAAGGAGAGGTATTTTACATCACGGAACGTGAAGGAACGATTGTCAAAGGAGAACAAGATGATTATGAACGGATGCGCCTTCAGCTGAAAGAGGATGTCCTCGCTGAAGGAGAAGGTGGATTGCTTGGGATGGTACTCGATCCTGATTTTAAGGACAATAAGACAGCATACGTCTACCATACGTACGCCAAACAAGGACAAGCGACGAATCGCGTCATCGCGATAAAAGAAGAGGGCGACCAGTGGACGGAAGAACGTGTCTTACTCGATGATATTCCCGGAGCGACGATTCATAACGGGGGACGGCTGGAGTGGGGACCTGAGGGCGCACTCTACGTCACATCAGGAGACGCAGCGAATCCCGAACTGGCGCAAGACATTGATTCGTTGGCAGGAAAGATTTTACGCATCACATCTGAAGGGAAACCGTTCGAGGGGAATCAAAAAGGATACGTCTACAGTCTCGGTCACCGGAATCCACAAGGACTTGTTTTCGTCGATGATCAACTGTATGCAAGCGAACATGGACAAAGTGGGCACGATGAAATCAACCGAATCGAACAAAAGAACTATGGATGGCCGACGATTGAAGGGAAAGAACAAGCTGAAGGACTGGTGACGCCGTGGTATGAAGTAGGAGAACAATCTGTTGCACCAAGTGGAGTGGCAACAGCAGAGAATACACTGTATTTTGCAACACTTGTCGGACAGCGATTACAAACGATTGATTTAGAGACGAAGCAAGTCAAGACGGTTGTCGAAAACCAAGGTCGGATTCGAGATGTCTGGATTGACGAGACGTCGATTTACTATATTACAAATAATACGGACGGAAGAGGGAATCCATCGGCAGATGATGATCGACTCGTTCGAATCAATCGATGAACAATAAAAGGTCTGTCAGGGAATTTCCCCGCAGACCTTTTGTTTACCAGTGTTTTCGTTTTGTTTCCCAAGTCGGGTATAAATGGAATTGTCCAGAAGCGTGGCGTTCAAGTGTCCGTTCTTCTACGCGTGATCGACACTCATCACAGATATGGACACGAACAGGTTTATTGCGTAATCGTTTCGCCGTGAAGGACCAATCATCAATCGTTTCACGCTTATCGCAAATCGTACATTTCACTCGCATGTCAGGTCCTCCCTTTTTTTCTTAGTATATCATATTAGAAGATTATTCAGATGTAAAAAAGGGAAACGAGAAGTATATCTCGAAATATCATCACTAAGTCGTAGAGGGGGTGATGTCATGGCAAATAAAGTTGAACAACAGCTCAACTCAGGTCAACTAGAAGCATTATCGCAATTACCACTCGTTTTTTTGATTACGCATGATCAATCCAAACATTGGCCCATCACACATGCAATCAGTTGGGTACATGCGACGGATTCGCAAACGGTTCGTTTTGCAATCGAAGCAGATTCTCATCTCGTTAAAACATTACGAGAGCATCCGGTCTTCACGTTGATCTTTTTTGCTGATCAGTCGACGTACAGCTTAACGTGTACGGACGTCAAGGCGATTACGCCGCAAGAAGACCTTCCGTTGCCACTCGCTTTTTATGAGGGACGCGTTGAGGAGGTGCGTGACATCTTGTTTTACGGAGCAGCTGTCACACAACGACCGACTATCGAAAAAACATACGATGAACAGGCAGCCGAACGGTTAGATCAACTCGTTCATCGCATCCTAAAAGCGTAACATTCATCACAAACTCGACTCTAAAGGGGCGAACGATGGAATGAAAAAAATATACGTACTTGATACTAATGTCATGCTTCACGATCCACTTTCTCTTTTCCAATTCCAGGAGCACGACGTCGTCATACCAGCGATCGTACTAGAAGAACTAGATGGAAAAAAACGCAACATGGATGAAGTTGGACGTAATGCACGAGAAACAGCTCGCATCTTAGACCAATTACGAGAAACGGGGCAGCTTCATGCGGGAGTGCCACTCGGAAACGGCGGTATTCTTCGCGTCGATATTGGAGACTCTATTCATGAAGGTTCGCCGTTTACGCATGAATCAAACGATAATAAGATTATTGAACTGGCGTGGTCGATTCACCGTGAACAACAAACTGAAGCGACACCACGAGATGTCATTCTCGTCTCAAAAGATATCTTAGTCCGCGTCAAAGCGGATGCGTATGGATTAGTCGCTGAAGATTATATGACGGATCATATCGCTGATCTGACCGGTCTTTATACAGGATTCATCGAAGTAACCGTCGATCAGGAATATATTGATGCCTTTTATCAAGATAAACGGCTTTCGGTTGATATCTTGCCAGAAAAAGTGCAACCGAATGAGTTCGTCATCTTAAAAAGTAATATGTCGAAAGCCTCAGCCATCGCCGTCGTTGATCAGAACCTGCCGATTATCCGGGCACTTTCGATCGATGTCGATCAAGTCTGGGGCGTCATTCCACGAAACGTCCAACAACGAATGGCATTTGAATTGTTATTACGTGACGATGTACCACTTGTAACACTCGTTGGTAAGGCAGGTACCGGGAAAACGTTACTCGCACTCGCCGCGGGTCTCTTGCAAGTAGAAGATGAGCATAAATATAAAAAATTGGTCGTTGCTCGTCCTGTCGTACCGATGGGAAACGATATCGGCTACTTGCCGGGTGAAATGGAAGAGAAGCTTCGTCCGTGGATGCAACCCATCTACGATAACCTCGAACACCTTTTCAATACGGGATCAGGAGACGAACTTGGTAACATTCTCGCTGGAATGAAGACGATTCAACTGGAAGCATTAACGTATATCCGGGGACGTAGTATGCCGGGGCAATTCATCATCATCGATGAAGCGCAGAATTTGACGAAACATGAAGTGAAGACGATTTTGACACGTGTCGGTGAAAACTCGAAAATCGTGTTAGTCGGGGATCCGCAACAGATTGATCATCCGTATCTAGATGAGTATTCCAATGGTTTATCCTACGCTGTAGAACGACTCAAAAATGAGAAGATGACGGGACACGTCAAACTCGTCAAAGGGGAGCGCTCGAACTTGGCGCGCCTCGCAGCCGATTTACTATGAAAAAACGTGGTGCGTCTAATCAGGCGCACCACGTTTTCCTTATATGACGGTAACCGTATGAACGGATTTGACGATCCGTTGTCCGTGCAACAAATGAACGGGTCCATTTGCTAGTACTTTGCCGTCTTGTGAGAACTGCAAATACACTTCGTCGAGTTGCTCAAGTGGAAGTTCAACCGTTTCTTCGCCTTCAAAACGAATAGCGATCGCATCCGGTAAGAGTTCAGCATTCCGGATGAACGGCGCAAGCGCCATCGCGAATGACCCTTGAAGCGCGGCTTCTTTTTCAGCACGTGTCATCGGACGATTGTGATCCGTACGACTGCCTTCCATGATACCTTTATCCCACGCAGCCCCCATTTTCGCGTAGTAAGCTTCTTGTTCACTTGTGTCGGCTGGTTGCCCGATTTTCTCGATTGCCACCTTTCGTTCATCAAAGATCCAGACTGTCGGATCAATCGTTAACTGATGCCGTACTTTACCGTTAATCGGAAAAATCATTTGTTCTACCCCCTAAATGTGTAAGTCCAACAAATCCATTATACCGAAACGTTGAATTGTTGGCGAAAGTAAGGTAAAGTTTAGCTATAACAGGAACGCGTCATTTGATGAGGAGGGATTGGATTGTCAACTGAAATCGAGACAGTTCATCGCCAGCGCGCTCTTGAGCTACTAGAAGCGGATGCACAAAAAATCCGCCGGTTGATCGAGGTCCAGCTTGCGAATTTAACGATGCCACAATGTCCTCTTTACGAGGAAGTATTGGATACACAAATGTTCGGATTATCCCGTCAGATTGATTTTGCGGTACGTCTTGAACTGATTGATGCGGGTGAGGGGAAACAATTACTCGAATCACTTGAACAGCAATTATCTGATTTACATGATGCGGAGACGTGCTGATTTTCTACTCAAACGTGAAATGCGGCGTTTGGGTATTTTTTTTTAGAAAATGAAAAAAGGACGTGTACATATGTTAGCGAAGTTTAAAGAAAAACGAGCATTTTTTGACTATGGTCTCTTCTTTACGATGCTCATCCTCATGGCGATCAGTACGGTCATGGTTTATAGTGCGAGCGTGTGGAACGGTGGAGATTATGCGAATACGTCCTTCTTTGAGAAGCAGTTGATGTTTGATGCGATGGCTATCGTATTGTTCCTTTTCGTTTCGCAAATAAACCATGAGGTGTTCCGTGGACCAGTGATTCGTTTACTCTTGTACGCGATTACATGGTTGATGTTGATGGCGACGCTGTTTTCGGCACCACTAAACGGGGCTCGCGCATGGTTGAACTTCGGTATCTTCTTGATTCAACCAATCGAGCTTTGTAAATTTGTGCTCGTCGTCGGACTTGCGAGTTATTTTGATCAAAAGCACAAAGGGAAAATGGATGGCGTGATTGGGATCGTCCATCACTTTATCCATCGTCAAATTCCAGCGACGTCTCCAGGAAGACGAATTTTACTTAGTTTCTCGGACTGGATCTTGATTCCGATGGTTGTATTACTTGCACCTTACGCGATCATCATTCGCATGCAACCGGATGACGGTGGATTGTTCATTCTGTTACTCATCACAGCGATGATTTTATTCGCAGTTGGATTACCGAGTGGTTACATCATGTTATGTGTCGTCACCGTACCAATCATCTTCTTGTACGCATGGAATAATTTTTCGGATAATCAGATGCAACGGATTCAAGCAAGTTTGAATCCCTTCCTTGATGCAGAAGGTAAGGGATATCAGCTTATCAACTCCGTCATATCAATTGCCCACGGGGGATTATTCGGAGTAGGTCTTGGAAATAGTTTTCAAAAGTATGGTTATCTGCCAGAGCCTGAAACCGACTACATCATGTCGATCATCTCAGAGGAGCTTGGATTCGTGGGTGTTCTCGTCGTGCTTGGTCTATTGTTCTTCTTGATGATTCAAGGGGCAATCATCGCTAATCGGTGTGTCTCACTGTACTCGAGTATGCTCGCGCTCGGTATTTCGGGTATCATCTTCATCCAGACGTGTATCAATATCGCGGCGATGTCTGGTCTGTTTCCAGGTACAGGCGTTACCTTGCCATTCATCAGTTACGGTGGATCATCGTTACTTGTCATGAGTACGATGCTTGGTGTGATGGCGAACATTTCCATGCAAAACAAATATCGGATGGCGTATCATAAAGAAGTGCAGACTGCACGTTCAATGAGTGCCACGAGCTCATTAACTAAAGGGGGAGCATCAGTTGACTAAAATCCAGAAGATTCTCGTAGCAAACCGCGGGGAAATCGCAATTCGCGTTTTCCGTGCAGCGACAGAACTCGGTATTCGTACCGTTGCCATTTATTCGCGAGAGGACATGGGTTCTCTTCATCGCTATAAAGCCGATGAAGCGTACCGGATCGGAGAAGGAAAAAAACCGATCGAAGCCTATCTCGACATTGAAGATATCATTGCAACAGCGAAAAAAGCCGAATGTGATGCGATCCATCCTGGTTATGGATTCCTCTCTGAGAATATTGAGCTAGCCAAACGTTGCCGTGAAGAAGGCATCATCTTCATCGGACCGCAAGAAGAGCACCTGTATAAATTCGGGGATAAAGTACGGGCACGGACGACGGCGATTGAAGCTGGTCTTCCTGTCATTCCAGGAACGGATGGTCCGATCTCATCCATTGATGAAGCGTATGCGTTCGCAAAAGAAGCAGGCTATCCACTCATGGTCAAGGCATCGCTTGGCGGTGGTGGACGCGGTATGCGTGTCGTCCGGACAGAAGAAGAGCTTCCAGACATGATTGAACGTGCGAAATCTGAAGCCTTGAAAGCGTTCGGTTCGGATGAGATTTACGTCGAAAAATTAATCGAACGACCAAAACATATTGAAGTTCAAATCATCGGTGATGCCCATGGGAACATCATTCATTTGTTTGAACGTGATTGTTCCGTACAGCGTCGTCATCAAAAAGTCGTCGAAGTGGCACCATGTGTCACGCTATCAGACGAAGGGCGACAAAAGATTTGTGACGCAGCCGTCACGTTGATGAAACATGTCGGATACGAAAATGCGGGTACGGTCGAATTTCTCGTGACACAAGATGAATCGTTTTATTTCATCGAGGTCAATCCACGTGTCCAAGTCGAGCACACGATTACGGAGATGATCACAGGCGTTGATATCGTCCAGACACAAATTCGTGTTGCTGAAGGCGAATCGTTACATAGCGACCTCGTTGGTATTCCGCAACAAGAAGACATTAAGATGCTTGGGTTTGCGATCCAAAGCCGAATTACGTCAGAAGACCCAGAGAATGGCTTCTTGCCAGATACAGGGAAAATTAAAGCCTATCGTTCACCAGGTGGTTTTGGTGTACGTCTTGATGGCGGGAACGCTTATGTCGGAGCAGAAATTTCACCATATTATGACTCGCTGCTCGTTAAAATCTCGACGCACGGTTTGACGTACGATCAAGCTGTCGCGAAGATGCGTCGAAACTTAAGTGAATTCCGAATCCGTGGGATCAAGACGAATATTCCATTCTTAAGCAACGTCTTGAAACACCATGCGTTCGTCAGCGGGGATTACAACACATCGTTCATTGATGATACACAAGAATTATTCATCTTCCCGAAACGCCAAGACCGGGGAACGAAACTATTGACGTACATCGGAGAGGTTTCCGTCAATGGATTCCCGGGAATCGGAAAATTGGACAAGCCGCTTGCGCGTGACGTCCGGATTCCAAAAAATCTCCCGATAGACTATACACCAGGTGCCAAAGCGATCCTCGACGCGGAAGGTCCAGAAGCCGTCGCAAAATGGTTGGCAGCTCAGGAAAACGTTTTGTTGACAGATACGACATTCCGTGACGCCCATCAGTCGCTCCTTGCGACGCGGATGCGGACGAAGGATCTCGTCGCGATTGCAGAGGCGGAAGCGAAACTGCTACCTGAATTGTTCTCTGTCGAAGCATGGGGAGGCGCAACGTTTGATGTCGCCTACCGATTCTTATCGGAGGATCCATGGGTTCGTCTGATGAAATTGCGTGAAAAGATGCCGAACGTCCTCATTCAAATGTTGCTTCGTGGTGCGAACGGCGTTGGTTACAAAAACTATCCGGACAACGTTATTCACACGTTCGTCAAGGAAGCGGCGCAGGCAGGAGTCGACGTCTTCCGAATCTTCGATAGCTTGAACAACCCGGAGTCGATTCAACTCGCAATCGATGCGGTCTTGCCGACAGGTAAAATCGCGGAAGCAGCTGTCTGTTATACAGGGGATTTATTCGATGCGAATCGACCAAAATACCACCTGCCGTATTACGTCAATCTGGCGAAACAACTGGAAGAAAGCGGCGCTCATATCATTGCGATCAAGGATATGGCGGGTCTCTTGAAACCGGAAGCAGCCTATGCGCTCGTATCAGCACTTAAAGATGCGGTATCGTTACCGATCCATCTCCACACACACGATGCGAGCGGGAACGGGATTTATACGTATGCGCGTGCGATTGATGCAGGTGTCGACGTCGTCGACGTTGCAGCATCAAGCATGTCAGGACTGACGAGTCAGCCAGCGGGTGGAAGCTTGATTCATGCCTTAAGTGGTCATCCACGTCAACCGCTCGTCTCAGCACAGAAGTTTGAACAGGTCTCGGATTATTGGCAGGATGTGCGTCATCTGTACCAAGCATTCGAACTTGATATGATCGCACCGAATCCAACGGTCTATGATCACGAGATGCCAGGTGGACAATACTCGAACTTACAGCAACAAGCAAAAGCAGTTGGACTTGCGGATCGTTGGTCTGAAGTCAAAGAGATGTATGCGCGTGTCAATATGCTGTTTGGCGATATCGTCAAGGTCACACCATCGTCGAAAGTCGTCGGAGACATGGCACTCTTCATGGTTCAACATCATCTGACAGAAGAAGATGTCTTGCACCGCGCAAGTGGACTTGATTTCCCGGATTCAGTCGTCGAACTGATGAAAGGGGAGCTCGGAACACCACCAGATGGTTTCCCGCAAGACGTTCAACAGGCTATTCTCAAGGGAGCTGCTCCGCTGACAGAACGCCCAGGTAAGATGATGGAACCACTCAACTTCGATGCGATCAAACATGAGTTGTTCGAAAAACTTGAACGTCCAGTCACGGAGTTTGATGCACTCGCTTACGCGCTCTATCCAAAAGTCTTCATGGATTACAGTTCGTACGTCGCGCGATATGGTGACATTTCTGTTCTTGATACGAATACATTCTTCCATGGAATGCGTTTAGGTGAGACGATCGAGGTTGAAATCGAACGAGGCAAGACACTCTACCTCAAGTTGATTCAAATCGGTCAGCCAGACGACCATGGTATGCGGACGATCTATTACGAGATGAACGGTGTGCCTCGTGAAGTCGAAGTCAAAGACATCAGTATCAAGGAAAGTTCATCAAGTCGTCCGAAAGCAGATCGAAGCAACGCGAAACAAATCGGTGCATCCATGCCGGGTAGCGTGCTGAAGGTACTCGTCGAGACGGGTACACGTGTCCGTAAAGGAGAGCAACTCCTCGTCACGGAAGCGATGAAGATGGAAACGACGATCCAAGCACCGGAAGACGGTGAAATCAAAGCCGTCCACGTCAAGGAAGGCGAAGCAATCGCGAGTCAAGACTTACTGATTGAATTCGTATAAGGGTCTCAACGAAAAACAGGCGCACGCTCGGCGGGCTGCCTGTTTTTCATTCAATACGTAGTGGGAGAGGATACGATTGAACATTATTTGTTGGGTACGAAGTGATTTTCGATTACAAGATAATCACATGTTGGCACGTGCTGTTGAATTACTAAAAGAAAATCCGAAGGCGACGGTCGAATTCGTCTTTTGGCTCAATCCGGATTACATCGGAGAATATGAAGCACGGCAACAATATTTCTTCCAAGCGCTCGAAACATTTTCTGATGCCTGCAAAGAGAAAGAGATGCCAATCCGTTTCATCGAAGGCGATGAACAGGCGTTCTTAGATGCAACCGATGATGCGGACATCTTGTTATTTAATGCGGAATATGTCGAACCATTTAAGACGCGAGATGAAAAAATCATTAAAAAGCGTAAAGATCGTCAGACGGAGCGACTACTAGACCGACATCTTCTTCACCCGCATGACATTAAAAAGCAAGATGGAAAGTTCTATAAAGTATTCACGCCATATAAGAATGCATTCATGAAAAAAGACATTCCTGCACCATATGAAGTCAAGTGGCAAACGCTACGGGATCATTATCAAAAGCGTCAGCACGATAATAGTTTCATCGACGCATATTTTAAAAAGGCAGAGTCGGAAGCCGTCTTCCATCCTGGTGAAAAGCAGGCGAAACAACGCTTGAAGAAATTCATCGAACAATCGCTTGAAGGTTACGAAGAGAACCGTGATCTTCCTGCTGTTGACGGTACAAGCTTACTCTCCCGCTATTTACGGACTGGAGAAATCGGTATTCGGACCGTCTATGCGGCTGTTCAGGAGGCAAAAGAATCAAAAGGAAAACAGACCTTCATCACGGAACTCATCTGGCGTGAATTCTATTACATGATTTTAATGCATTTCCCGGAATCAAAACGACAAGCCGTCAATACGCAATATCGGGAAATCGAATGGGAGAAAGATGAAGAGGGATTCAAAGCGTGGTGTGAGGGCAAGACGGGCTATCCGATCGTTGATGCGGCGATGCGACAATTGAATCAAACGGGGTGGATGCATAATCGTCTACGGATGATCGTCGCTTCTTTCCTGACAAAAGACCTGTTAGTCGATTGGGAGAAAGGCGAACAGTATTTCCAACAGAAACTCGTTGATTATGAAGCGGCATCAAACATCGGGGGTTGGCAATGGGCAGCATCAGTCGGAACGGATGCCGTTCCGTACTTCCGCGTCTTCAATCCGACGACTCAATCGAAGAAGTTCGATAAGGATGGCGAGTTCATTCGAAAGTATGTTACGGAAATCAAGGATTTATCAAAGCAGTATATTCATGAACCGACTGCTGAGCAACGCAAGGATTATGGCTATCCAGAACCAATCGTCGCACACGACGAAGCACGAAAGCGTGCGATTGCTCGATTCAAATAATGAAAAAAGGATGTCCCTCAAGCGAGGAACATCCTTTTTTACGATCTTATTGAAGACGACTGTTTGCCTTGCGCGTTCGGAATGCATGGTACGTCAAGTAAGATAAGACACCGAAGTAACATGTGATCAAGAAAGCATGGAGTAACGGGACATACGTTGCATGTCCACCAAGAACGATCCAAGCCCCAGTGGCGACTTGGCACGAGATGAAGAACGTCGCGAACGCCATACCAATCGTTGTCGTCCGGTGTTTTAAGCGAATCGCAACGACATGGACGAATAAGGTGAACAGGAACAATAGTCCTGCCATGATCCGGTGAATCATCTGCACCCACGCTTCGAACGTCATTGACGGTTGAGAACAGACAGGCCAACCAACGCAAGCATATGTAGCGCCGACGTGGCGTACGTAAGCACCGGTATATACGACGATTAGCGTATAGATGAGTAGAGCGTATAAGAGTTTCCGCAAGAATGCTGGGACCGATTCCCTGAATTCCTGACCCGGACGCTCCATGATCAACAACGTCAAAATCAACAGCGAAGCAAAGGAAATCAAGGAGATACCGAAATGTAACGCCATGACGAGGTCCGATTGTTGCCAAACGACAGCACCAGCGCCGACGATTGATTGAATCAACATGAAGATGAAGGCGAGAAACGCGAAGATCTTCGTATCGAGTCGATCCTTGAAGGCAACGAGCGTCCAGAGACATAAGGCGATGATTAAGAGTCCAACGACTCCAGTTACAGCACGGTGGCTATATTCAATCATCGTTTCAACACTTGGGTTCGTCGGAATGAGTTCCCCATGACAGAGTGGCCAATCCGTTCCACAACCATCGCCAGAATCCGTTTTTGTGACTGTCCCACCCATCAGCAAGACGATCATCATCGTAAACGTGACGAAGGCTGAAAACATCGAAAGCTTTCGATTCAAGATTTGGACACCACCTTTCTAAAAAAATACGAAATACATGGATTTCCATAGGACTAGTATCGCACAAAAAGTACTGAAAGGGTTGCAATCTTTTAGAACAACGCTATTCTAGTATTAGGTAAATATGGTGAACTGTGATGAAAATCACATAGATTTCACATTTTGTTCATTATGTCGAAAGTATTTTCATACGTCACGGTCCTGAATATGTGGTATCTTTTATAGAGAAAAGGGCGTTTCGTGGCATGTCTGTGTTATTTCTGTGAAGAAATTACGTGAAGCTTAGGTGCTAAACGGAAGCAGACGGTGAAAAGGAGGGAACAGCATGGCGAAAGTTACTGGAGAGGCACTGGATATGGCGATTGAGCAAGCAGATCAGCCCACATTCAAGGACTATATTACCCTAGCAAAAATGGGGATTGTCCGTGCCAATCTGATTACGGTCTTCGCAGGGTATGTCGTAGCGGCATCGTACATAACGGATGATGTCCTGTTGTATTTATGGCAAACCAAGTGGATGTTACTGTGGACGCTTCTCGGGAGTGGATTGGTCATTGCCGGAAGTTGCTACCTCAATAACTACATTGACCGGGACATCGATTACAAGATGGAACGGACGATGGGAAGACCAAGCGTTACTGGGAAGATGGATGGACAACGGATACTCGCACTAGGACTCGGTATTCTTGCGACCGGTACGGTATTGTTGTTGATCGTCAACCATGTGGCGGCAGTGTTCGGATTGATCGGATCATTCGTTTACGTCGTGATTTATACGATGTGGTTAAAGCGGACGCATACGATCAATACAGTCGTAGGTGGTATATCAGGAGCTGTGCCACCAATCATTGGATTTGCGGCAGTCACTCCGACGCTTCACATTGATGCGTGGATTTTATTCCTTATCATGTTCGTGTGGCAACCACCACATTTCCTTGCACTCGCGATGCGACGGACAGAGGAGTATCGGGCAGCAGGTATCCCGATGTTACCTGTCGTAAACGGATTCGCGATCACGAAACGACAAATTGTATGGTGGATTGCAGTACTCATTCCATCATCACTCCTCTTAGCACACTATGGCATCATCTACATGATCGTCATGGCATTGCTCGGTGGATATTGGCTCTATATGGGACTGAAAGGTCTGAAGATCCAAGATGAACAAGCCGAAATCAAATGGGCGTCGAAGATGTTCTTCTTCTCACTCTTTTATTTCACGGCTTGGATCGTGACGGTCGTACTCGTTTCTCTCTAAAACGATTTGACATAATTCACGTACACCATTACGAAAGACAAAATTGGGGACAAAGAAAGTGGGGATGGTTGTGAAAAAATCAGTAAAAATGCTCTTCCGGCTTCTTCCAATCGGCTTGATGGCACTCATGTTATCAGGTTGTGGAATTCCGGAATTGTCTGCGCTACAGCCTCGCGGAGAAGGCGCTGAGATGCAACTTGAGATCATCAAGCTTAGCTTGTGGGTCATGTTGTTCGTCCTTGCGATCGTAGCCGTCATTTATATTTACGTACTTATGAAATTCCGTCGTAAATCAGGTGATAACACGGTTCCGAAGCAAGTCGAAGGGAACCATACGCTTGAAATCATCTGGACAGTCATTCCGATTCTTCTCTTGATCGTTCTTGCAATTCCGACGATCAAAACAACGGTTGAACTCGCAGATGCAAAAGAAGCGAAGAAAAACGAACAAATCAACGTTACAGCAAATCTCTACTGGTGGGAGTTCGAATACCCAGACAAAGGTGTTTCGACAGGACAAGAACTTGTCATCCCAGTCGGTAAACGTGTTGCTGTTAACTTGACGTCTAAAGACGTCATTCACTCATTCTGGGTACCAGCTCTTTCTGGTAAAACAGATACGAACCCAGGTCTTGAAAACGAAATGTGGTTACAAGCAAAAGAAGCAGGCACGTACTACGGTAAATGTGCTGAGTTGTGTGGTCCTTCCCACGCATTGATGGACTTTAAAGTCGTTGCGATGGAACAGGATGACTACGATCAGTGGTTGAAAGACATGAAATCTGCAAAAGAAGCAGAAACGAAACAGCTCGACAAAAAGAATGAAAAGAACTGGACGACTGGCGAGAAAGTCTATGCTCAGAACTGTCTCAGCTGTCATGGTGGCGGAAAAGTCGCACCTAGCTTGACGAACTTCGGTGACCGTCAACGTATCGCGGGTTACCTCGATCATGATAAAGAGAACCTCGAAAAATGGATTCGCGATCCTCAAAAAGAGAAACAAGGTACGAAAATGCCTGGATTCTCTGAAGATCAGATCAGCGATGAAGAATTGAGCGAATTGGCAGATTATCTATTGGACAAAAAGCTCCAATAATTTTTTAAGGGGGAATCATAGTGGGGACACATACTATGGGTATGCCGCAGAAAAAAAGCGGCATCATGGACTGGCTAACGACAGTCGACCATAAGAAAATCGGGATTCTCTACATCATGTCTGGATTGTTCTTCCTTCTGGTCGGTGGCGTAGAAGCCCTAATGATTCGTTTTCAATTGATTAAACCGATGAACGATTTCGTCAGCGGTGAACTCTTTAACCAATTGATCACGATGCACGGTACGACGATGATCTTCTTGGCAGCGATGCCGATGTTGATCGGATACATGAACGCTGCAGTACCGCTTCAAATCGGGGCACGTGACGTTGCGTTCCCATTCTTGAACGCACTTGGATTTTGGTTGTTCTTCTTCGGTGGAGTCTTACTGAACCTCTCTTGGTTCTTCGGCGCTGCACCGAACGCAGGATGGACAGCGTACGCACCACTTTCTACAGTTCCTGAATCTCTTGGTGTAGATTTCTACGCTTTAGGTCTTCAGATTTCTGGTTTCGGTACACTTATGGGGGGGATTAACTTCCTCGTTACGATTTTGAACATGCGTGCACCAGGTATGAAACTGATGCGGATGCCGCTCTTCACATGGACAGCATTCGTTGCTTCTGCCTTGATCGTTTTCGCATTCCCACCACTTACGGTTGGATTGTTCCTCTTGACGTTCGAGCGACTCTTCGGAGCGCACTTCTTTGACCCGGCAGCGGGCGGGAATATTGTCATCTGGGAACACCTCTTCTGGATCTTCGGTCACCCAGAAGTTTATATCTTGATCTTACCGGCATTCGGTATTTTCTCTGAAATCATTCCTACATTTGCTCGTAAGCGTCTCTTCGGTTACACGACGATGGTCTTTGCGACAATGTTGATCGGTTTCCTCGGATTCATGGTATGGGTCCACCACATGTTCACAGTTGGTCTCGGTCCGGTTGCAAACGCGATCTTCGCCGTAGCAACAATGGCGATTGCTGTACCGACAGGGGTCAAGATCTTCAACTGGCTCTTTACGCTGTGGGGCGGTAAGTTGACGTTCCCAGTCGCGATGCTTTATTCGGTCGCGTTCATTCCATCATTCCTTGTTGGTGGTATGACAGGGGTCATGCTTTCAGTAGCACCTGCCGATTATCAGTACCATGACAGTTACTTCGTAGTCGCTCACTTCCACTACGTTATCGTTGGTGGGGTAGTCTTCGGTCTCTTCGCAGGTCTGTACTACTGGTTCCCACTTATGTTCGGGAAACAGCTCAACGAGTTCTGGGGAAAAATTCAATTCTGGTTGTTCTTCATCGGCTTCCACTTGACGTTCTTCCCACAACACATCCTCGGTCTTACAGGTATGCCACGTCGTGTCTTCACGTACTTGCCAAACCAAGGCTGGGAAACAATGAACTTACTTTCATCAATCGGTGCAGCATTCATGGGTGTATCGACAATCGTTCTCGTCATCTCGATTGCAGCAGCATTGATGTCAAAAGAATATGTAAAACGCGACGTTTGGGGAGATGGACGTACACTTGAGTGGACACTTCCAGTTCCTACTCCAGAGTATAACTTCGCTCAAATTCCACTCGTCAAAGGTTTGGATACGTATTGGCTCGAAAAAATGGCAGGGAACAAAACAGTTTCTGTATCGGAAGAAGTCGGCGATATCCATATGCCGAATAACACGATCTTGCCATTCGTCATGTCAGTCGGTCTATTCCTTGCAGGTCTCGGATTCATTCTTCGCCTAGACTATGGAACTGTTGGTCTCGTCGTTGCCTTGATTGGTCTTGCGATGACATTGATCGCGATGTTCTTCCGTTCTTGGATTGACGATGAAGGATACTACATCCCGAAATCAGTCGTCGAAGAAGATCTACGCCTTGAAGCAGAAAAGGAGGCGAAGTAAGATGGGTCATCATTCAGTACCGAATAACCCGATCACGGGTATTCCGGATCATGTTGAAAAAGCAACACTTGAGGGTAAGAATAAATATGTAGCCTTCTGGTTCTTCCTTGGAGGAGAGACGACTTTGTTCGCCTCTCTCTTCGGAACATACATCGGACTTCATAACTCCGGTGCAAAAGAAGGATTACGCAGTTATGATATCTTTGAAATGGGTCTCGTCTTCATCATGACGATGCTTCTTCTCACAAGTTCATTAACAAGTGTTCTTGCGATGATGGCGATGAAACGTAATGATGTCAAGAAGATGAAAATGTGGTTGATTATCACACTTGTTCTTGGACTAGCATTCTTAGCGGGTGAGATTTATGAGTTCAATCACTACTACCACATCGGTCATACGTTCACGTCGAGTGCATTTGGTTCTGCCTTCTATACACTCGTCGGTTTCCACGGTGCGCACGTCTTGTTCGGTCTTCTTTGGATCTCGACATTGCTCATCCGGAACTGGAACCGTGGCATCACGGTCGTGAATGCGCCGAAGTACTATGTTTCAAGTCTTTACTGGCACTTCATTGACGTCGTCTGGGTCTTTATCTTCTCAGTCGTCTACCTCATGGGGATGGTGAAATAAGATGGAAAAACACGAACCGCAACTTACGCGCAATCAAATCGAGCTTGAGATGAAAGCAGAACGTGGTCGTGAGACACAACTGCAACTTATCAGTTTCGCACTCATGATTTTCTTGACGCTCATCGCTTTCGGTGCTGTCATGGCTGATCTCATGCCGCACTGGGCAGCCGGTGGTTTCTTGATCATCATGGCAATCGTTCAGGTTTATCTTCAGCTTTACATGTTCATGCATATGAACAACAAAGGCAACACATGGATCAAAGTCATGATGGGTCTTGGCATTTTCGTCGCCTTGACGATCGTTGCGACACTTCGTCTGTTGATCTGGTAAGAAATGTGACCATTCTGCTAACGTTTAGCAGGATGGTCTTTTATTTTGGAATCGTTTTATGAGAAACCTTTACAATGAAATAGGGGAACGGTAATCTTAGTTTGTAAGAGAAAGGAACGGGGTGAAAAAATATGTTAGGCAATTTAAGGGGAGCACTTTCGCAATTCGAATGGACTGTCTTATGGAGTCCTTATTATGCGTTGATACTCGTTGGATTGTATATCCTATATGCTGTCGTGACAGAAAAGTTGCGTCGTCCGGATGAGCCGGAAACAACGCTTGGGCAAAAGTTTTCGATGCTCGCGGCATTGATCGTTTTTTACATCGGTTTTGGAAGTCCGTTAGACCTGCTAGCACACATCACGTTCTCAGCACACATGCTGCAGATGGTATTCGTCTATATGGTCGCACCGCCGCTCTTGTTGATTGCGATACCAGAGTGGCTTTATAAGCGCTTGTTTGATACACCGTATCTTGGGAGGATTCTTCGCTTCTTCATCAAGCCGCTGATTGCACTTGTCGTCTTTAATGCCTTGTTTACGTTCTATCACATGCCATTTATTTTTGATTATGTCTTAACGAACTATACCGTTCACCGTCTGTTCCACGGAACATTGATTTTCTTGAGTATGACGATGTGGTATCCGATCATTGCACCGGTCAATGAGGCGGACAGCCTTTCTGACCTAAAGAAGATGGTGTACATCGTAGCGAATGGTGTGTTGTTGACACCAGCCTGTGCCTTCATGATCTTCAGTCAAAGTTTTCAGTATCAAGCGTATCAGGATCCGGCGACGTTCGCGAAAGTACTCGCTTACTGTATGCCGAACAATGATTTGAGCGGCTTGAACCTGGAACGATTGCTCGGAACGACAGATGACTTATTGGAGGACCAACGCTTTGGTGGTGTCCTCATGAAGCTCGGTCAAGAACTCGTGTATGGTTTATTTTTCGGATTAACCTTCTTTACATGGGTGCGCCGTTCAAAAAGTACTGCCGTGGATGAAGGCATGTCCTTCACACCAAAAGCGGATTAAATTGGAGGAAGTTGGAACATGAGTTATTTGCCGTTGATTTGTGTGTCGCTGATTGTCATCAGTGCGATTTTCGTAGCGATTGGCTGGTTTTTGATCGCCCAAACGCGTCGTAACATGAAAGCTCACCAAACCGTGATGACGATTGCAGCTGCACTCGCTTTATTATTCTTCATCATGTATGCCTTGCGGACGATTCTGCTTGGTAACACAGCCTTTGGCGGTCCAGAATCCGTCAAAGCCTATTACACAGGATTCTTGATCTTCCACATCCTTCTTGCGACATCTGGTGGGGTGCTCGGTTTGATGGCACTCTATCACGCGTATAAGAAGAACTTTGCACGTCACCGTAAAATCGGACCGGTTGCCTCAATCGTTTGGTTTTTGACAGCCATTACCGGTGTGATCGTGTATTGCTTATTATATGTCGTCTACGATCCAGGTGAGACGACGAACGTATTCCGGGCGATCTGGAGTCATTAAGGGGGAGCCAACTTGAAAAAGAATAGTTACTTGACGGTCGCTGCCGTCGTCCTTATCTTAGTTGCGGCAGCCGGGGGGTATTATTATTTCTTCATGAAAGAAAAGTTACCTGTCATCGCTGAACCGACGCCATTTGAATTAACGAATGCTGTAGACGGAAAATCATTCAATTCGGAAGATGGAAAAGTCAAAGTATTGACGTTCTTCTACTCGAACTGTCCTGATATCTGTCCGTTGACATTAAATGATTACCGTAAGCTTGAGAAGAAGCTTCGGAGTGAAGAATTGTATGGAAGTGACGTCGAACTCGTCGCAGTGACAGTTGATCCAAAAGTCGATACACCAACAGTCTTGAAGAAGTATGCTTCGAACTTTGAAGCAGATGCTAAGGGCTGGAAAGTATTGACGGGAGATCCAGTCGTCATCGATCGTCTGACTCGTCAGTTGAACTTCTATTACTCAAAGGCCGAGAGTGGCTTAGTGACACACGGGACACAAATGTTCATTTTGGACCGTGAGAACAAAGTACGGGCGATTTCGTCTATGGCGAAGACACCGGATGAACCGGTCGACTTAGAAGAGGTCATGTCTTCGGTCACACAATTAGCAAAGGAGTGAAGGTAGATGACGTATGAAGAGTACATGCAAGGAGATATTACCGTCTCTATTCAAGCCATCGAGGAATTACTTGCTTGTGCGATCGAAGATTATGGAATCCATCACTCCCGGATCAAACGGATGGACCGGGAAGAGATTGCATTTAGCGTAAAGGTCAGTGCACCGGCAACGTCGCTTCACGCACTTTATCTTCATGTACGCGAGCAACTTGGGATTCAGCTCGGAGACGATGTCGTATCTTATGTACAATTCGTCGCGCGTTAATAGCTGTTTCGTGTACTTTAAGGAATAACAATCAGATGGGCAGAACAGCTAATGACTTCGTAGATGATGCGAGGTCGTTAGCTTTTTTTGTTTAGAATGAAAAACAAAAAAATAGAGGCTCCTAATTGGAACCTCTACGTGTGAATCTTATTTTTCGAGTGTTTCGAGCAATGCTGCTAAACGACGTTCGCAGTCTTTGACGATTTCTGGAGGGAACATCTCATCATACTCGACACCGTGTGGATAGTAATGTTTACCGAGAAGTGGTGTCATCATACGAACGACAGCATGGCGGTCTTCAATCTCGCCTTGGATCGCATAGACAGGAACACGCAGGTAGAATACTTCACCTGTTGATTGTTTTTCGTACTTCATGTCGTACATCGCGCGTTCATAATCCCACTGTCCTTCACGAACGAAGCGGTGATGTTCCATGATTGTTTCGAGAAGACCGAACTTCAGTTCCTTGCCTTCGATACCATATTGTTCAAACTTCATGTTTGAATCCCCCTATACCCCAGTTTGCTAGTAGATACTAGTCTTTCCAAACTATCATACCATAATGAATGAAACGATGACGTAAAAGATGTGAAGTCATTTTGAAGAATTCATGAACTTCCATATTTTCGTTCGACATATTCAAGAATCGTATCCGGTGCGTGGATACCAAGATGATTGAGTCCTTCTCCACCGAAGAAAACATTGAACTCAAGAACGTACCACTGTCCGTCACGGATGATAAGATCAAAACCAGCGTGATCGATATCGAGCTGTTTCGCGAGAGCGAGCACGAAGTCGATTGCTCCTTGTGGCACATCATCAAAATCAAGGACACCACCTTGAGCGACGTTATTTAAGAACTGAGCACCACCGACGCGCCAGTACGCAGCAAGGACTTGATCGCCGACGACGACGACACGTAAGTCTTTCTCATTCGGAATGTACTCCTGAATGTAGAACGTCTCGTGTGTATCCGTGTATTTCTTCCAGTCCATTTCATTTTTGATGAGATGGACACCTTGTCCCATTGAGCTACGGACTGTCTTAGCAACGAACGGAAACGAAAATTCTCGTAAGACACGTTCGACAGTGAATTCATTTTTTCCGTAGATGCCGGTCCGAGGGATGTTATCCGGAATGACGGTTTGAAAAATCCGTGTCATCTCAATCTTGTCATGACCTAAGTGGAACGTAGCAGCCGACGGGAAAATCGGTTTTTTCATTCCGTAGATGATCGAGTGGATTTGCCAGTATTCCGGGAACAGGACGACATCCGCCTGTTCGATTTTTTTTAAGGAATCAAAGTGATAATCTGACTTGGCATGTTCCGTCTTGATTCCAATCGTCCGGAACATATTAAAAGAGAGCAGTTGCATAAAGTTCATTCCTTCCTTCTGAACAAATTATACACAATTCAACAGGCTAGGAGGGAGAGAAATGTTATGATAAGATGGTAAAGTTAAGGAGGAGATTCGTTGTGATATATACCGATAAGACGATTGACCTCATCAACGCAGCGGAAGACCTCATTCGATCTCTCGCTCAAAGTGAAACGGGGCAAGCATATAGATGTGCGAAACAAGCACAGCAAGAGTCAGTAGAGGCACAGGCTGTCATTCGCGATTTTCATCAAGTCAAGGAGGACTACGAACTCGTACAGCGATTCGGACGGTACCATCCTGACTATCAGACGATCACGAAAAAGGTCCATGAAGTCAAACGGCGACTTGATTTACAAGAAGAAGTCGCGCAGTTTAAAAAGGCGGAAAAACAACTCGAGACGTTACTCGGACAAATCAGTCTGAAGCTCGCTGGGGAAGTATCACCGCAAATCAAAGTACCGACGGGAAATCCTTTCTTCGATCAAGGATGCGCTGGAGGTTGTTCGACCGGTGGCAGCTGTAGCTGTAGCGGATAACGAAGATGAAGGGGGTAGGCTGGCGTGATCAAGGAACGAGTGGGACTCATCGTCTATGTCAATGCGATGAAAGCATCCCGTCAATTACGCCGTTACGGGAACGTCTACTTTACGTCTAAACGTGAACGATACGTTCATCTATATGTCGATTTAGATCAACATGAACAGGTGATGGAAGTCATTTCGACTCTCCCGTTCGTCGAATCGATCAAACGTTCAGAACGACCGTTCATCACGGAGACGTTCGCGAACAAAAAAGGTAAAATGCCAGAAGAAGCATAATCCATGGAGCGATGAGGACATCCTCGTCGCTTCTTTGTTGAAAGGAATGAAGGAAATGCGAGTCATTTCAGGGGAACGGAAAGGTACACGATTAAAAGCAGTACCAGGGGATCAGACACGACCGACTACGGATAAGGTAAAAGAATCTTTATTCAACGTCATCGGTCCTTATTTCAATGGAGGACGGGCACTGGATCTGTTTGCGGGGAGCGGTGGTCTTGGGATTGAATCTCTGTCAAGAGGATGCGATGAGGCAGTGTTCGTCGACCAACACCATAAAGCTATTCAAACAATCCAAGATAACTTACGAACGACGCATTATACAAATCAAGCACGTGTTTTGAAAAAAGACGTTGCTGTCGCTTTAGCGGAACTAGCATCTGAAGAGCCGTTTAAATTGATTTATTTAGACCCTCCTTATGCAAAAGAGCGATTGACGGAACATGTCACATACATAGAGCAACATGATATGCTGACGGACAACGGTGTCATCGTCTGTGAACATGACTCTGCTGTTGAATTACCGGACCGGATCGGACGGCTAGAAGTCGTGCGTCGACTTCGTTATTCTGCTGTCATCTCGATCACATTGTACGAATTCATGGAAGCGGAGGAAGACCACGAATGAAACGAATCGCCATTTGCCCAGGTAGCTTTGATCCGATCACGAACGGACATTTAGACATCATCGAGCGTGCCGTTCCGATTTTTGATGAGATCATCGTTGCCGTACTGAATAATTCTTCGAAGCAACCACTCTTTTCTGTCCAGGAACGGATGGAGTTGATTGCCGATGTGACGTCGCACCTACCTCAAATCAAGGTGGATTCCTTTAATGGTCTACTTGTCGATTATGCGGCGGAAGTCGGTGCAACCGCGATTGTCCGCGGTCTACGAGCAGTTTCGGATTTTGAATACGAAATGCAAGTCGCTTCCATCAACAAGAAGATGAACGATCAAATCGAGACACTGTTCATGATGACGAATAATCAGTATTCCTTCTTGAGTTCTTCGATCGTTAAGGAGGCTGCCAAATATGGTGCTTCCGTTGCCGATCTCGTACCGCCTTCCGTCGAAGAGGCGCTACGTCAGAAATATACGAAAGGAGAACTGGGATGAAAGCTTGGAAACCCGCCTTAGCAGCTATCGTTGCTGCCTTGATCGTATTTTTCGTACCACTTCCTTATTTCATCTCTTATCCAGGTGATGCGACGTCGACAGAAGATTTGATCGAAGTATCTGGAGGCGACAAGGAACCGGGAGATTTGATGATGCTGACGATCGCACAACGTCGGGCCACGCCTTACTTTCTCATTGAAAGCTTATTTCTACCGTTCTCCGAAACATCAAGTGTAAGTGATTATTTGTACGACGGTGAGTCGGACGCACAGTATGAAACACGTCAGAAGCTGTATATGGAAGAAGCGCAACATAACGCAACGATCGAAGCATATGAATTGGCGGATCAAAAGGTCGATGTCGATTTTGAAGGGGTGTACGTCTCTGGCGTCATTCCCGGTGGTCCAGCCGAGGGGAAACTGAAGGCAGGGGATCGCATTACAAGTGTTGACGGAAAACCGATTACGTCATTCGAAGGTTTCATGAAGACAATTCAAGCAAAAAAAGCAAAAACAGCTGTTCCGATTCAGTTCACGCGTAAATCGGAAGACAAGAAGACGACGATTCGAGTGGATCAGTTATCCAAAGAGGTTAAGCGCGTCGGGCTCGGCATTTACGAACCGCTTCCGATCTCAAACGTGACGACGGATCCTGATATTGCGTTTCAGGTCGAAGACGTCGGAGGACCTTCTGCTGGGATGATGTTCACCCTTGAAATCTATGACCAATTGACGCCGGGAGATTTGGCGAAAGGCCATAAAATCGCCGGCACAGGAACGATTGAAGAAGGCGGCAAGGTAGGACCGATTGGTGGAGCGTGGCAAAAGGTGGTCGCTGCAGACGAGGCAGAAGCAGAAATCATGTTCGTACCAGCAGGAGAGAACTACAAAGAAGCAAAACCATCCATCAAAAAACTCGGAACGAACATGAAGCTCGTTCCGATCAAGACAGTCGAAAATGCGATTGATTATTTAGAAGAACTTCCAGCAAAATAAGGGAAACGACGGTGTTCGAGCAACGCGTCGTAGCGAGCCAAGGGCAATGCGTATGCAGCTGTCACTTGGCTTTCTTTCGTTAGCCAAGGATGACTCGTGAAGGTACTGAAGACGGTAGTCCGCGTTTTGATGGTTTTGAGTGCCTGTCGTCCTCGTTCTGAAAAGGCGAGGGGGCGGACGAAATCAATATGGTCGTAATCAATCCGTGCGACCTCCTCTGCTGTCGTTGAGGTCAACAGATAGATCAAGGCACGTTGCAGGCTCGTCCGCGTATAACGGCGTGTTTTGACGTAATTCAGAAAGGTATCGAACGTCGTTGCTTGTTTCGCCCCTTCGATGAGTCGTGGCGCTAACGAAACGTCGATCCCAGCGATTCGTATCAACTCGGGTACTGGGGTTGTCAGTAGACGTTGTCGAATCCACGGATAATAGTGCGAAAAGTTGGCGAAAGAGGCGTTTGCTAAGACGTCTTCGGTTTGTTCAGGAAGTGCGAGCAGCTGACCGTGTGTCTGATGATGGGCGCGTATCGCGGTGGCGCTCATGATGTCTCCGGTTGATAAGTCGTGGTAGCCACTTCCAATCCGTTTCGTCGTGTGAAGCGATAGGGTATTTGCGGCGCGAGCGTAATAATAGCCAAGCGTATTGTTCGGTTGTGTCAAATCAAGCGTTCCTGAGACGCTCTTGAATGCTAGACTAGCGGCGTGAGCAGAAGAGAGACCAGATGCTAATCCATCGTGTAACGCTTGCTTGTAAGCAAGTGTCTCTTCGATCTGTTCCGCTGCCGCATGCAGAAAAGGTTCGATGTCTCCACACTCGCTTCCGAACGAAAGCGATTGACAGCCGATCGTCTCGGCAATCGTCACACCACCGAGTGCAAAACGATCAGCACGCTGGACAGCAAAATAGAAGGGGAGTTCAAGAACGAGATCGATGGCACCGCTCGCGACCGCTGCCTGAGCACGTGTCCATTTGTCTGTAAAGGCGGGTTCACCACGCTGCATGAACGTTCCGCTCATGATGGCGACGATGACGTCGGCATCCGTTTCCCGTCGTGCTGTCGTCGCTTGATAATAGTGTCCGTTATGAAACGGATTGTACTCTGAAATGATAGCTGTCATCCTCATGAAAACTTTCTCCTTTGCAAACCGAATTAAGTGCGGTAATATGGATAAAGACGTCCAAAAGTGTTCGTTCTCTAGCGATTTCAGTGTAAAGAAAAAACATTGACAAAACAAGATGTCCTCTCTATAATTCATATTGTTGCAATTGAGGTGATTCGGATGAAATGGTCCCTGATGCAATTGAATAAATTGCGCAATCTGGGTCAACTTCAGGTTAACGAGACGATCGAGCTCAATGAGCTAGTCGCCCTCCATCCGGATATCCGGGCGGTGCAACCTGTGCACGTTCGTGCAAATGCATCGTTTACATCGAATCAATTAATATTCAATCTTCGGATCACTGGCGAAATGACGCTTCCGGATGCCCGGACGCTAAGTGACGTCGCTTATCCATTCGAGATTGAATCCATCGAGCCATTCCTGCTCGAGGTCGATGCTGTTTCGAACGAAGCAGATGACATCAACGTACCGATCGGGAATACGGTCGATCTTCGACCGCTCGTGCAAGAATTGATTTTACTTCATGTGCCAGTGCAAGTGCATGGGGATGATGAAGAGAATCAGTTGGTTGAGGGGGAAGGCTGGACGATTCTTTCTGAAGAAGATCCAGAGGAAACCGAACCAAAAATCGATCCGCGACTCGCGGGTCTCGCTCAGTTCTTTAAAAAAGATCAGGATTCCTGATTTCTGAAGTAAAGGCGAGTGTATTTTTTCAAGGAGGTGGACAACGATGGCAGTACCATTCCGCAGAACGTCGAAAACACGCAAACGTCTTCGCCGTACTCATTTCAAACTCCGTGTACCAGGTATGGTCGAGTGCCCAAACTGTGGTGAAATGAAACTTTCACACCGCGTTTGTAAAGCATGTGGCTCGTACAAAGGTAAAGAAATCGTCAGCAAATAAGCTGATTGATCGGTATAAAAGCGACCTTCGAATCGAGAAATCGGTTTTAAGGTCGCTTTTTTCATGAAAGGGGACATGAATAGATGAATGTTGGAATCATTGGCGCGGGTGCCATCGGGTTGTTGCTTGCCTCTTATTTATCGGAAGAGCATGCAGTTACGCTTTATGTGCGACAGGAACAAGATGAGGAACGACCGATCATTCGTGATGGACAGGCGAGTCGTCTCGTACGGATCCGGAAGATTGATCGGCTCGAGTCAGAAGACTTGGTGTTTGTCGCGACAAAGTCGTATGATATAAAAAGTGTGATTCCATTCCTCAAACGGCTGACGTGTCCCGTCATGTTCCTGCAAAATGGAATGGATCATTTGAAATGGAAAGAGCAATTGCCGCATGTCTTATTTGGTGTCGTCGAACATGGTGCCATGCGTACTGCACCGTTTGAAGTCCAGCATACTGGAAAAGGTCGCATCCGCTACGGCAATCAAGAGGTAGCGAACTTGTCGTCCAAGCAACTGTGCTTTGAATTCGAGTCAGATATGGAAGCCGTTTTATTGACGAAGCTGTTCATCAACGTCGTCATCAATCCAGTGACGGCTTATTACGGTGTTGAAAATGGATCCTTGTTAGAGATGCCTTATCGAGAAGAAGCCCGTCAATTATTTGACGAAATGCGGACGATTTTCCCGCACCATGACATTACTTATTCCGAGATCGAGCGGATCATGAAGAATACGAGCAAAAATCGTTCTTCCATGTTACGAGATCTTGAGTATGGACGACGAACGGAAGTAGAACCGATACTTGGATACGCATTACGTCAGGCGACGACTGCGACGCCACGTTTATCTTTTTATTATGAACAGATCAAACAGAGGGAGGGTCCGCAGTGACAGTCTTCATCATTTTTCCTTTATTCAGCCTGATTGCGTTGTATCTCGTCTTTCTACTTCTATTTCGGAAACATGGGAAGGCCGTTCGAGTTGCACTCGACTTTGGAACGTTCATCGTTCTGTATGCGATTCATGTTGCATTGATTGCCTTGACCGGAACAAATTACTTAGGGTGGATCGTCATCGTCGTGTTGTTGGTATTTGCGTTGAATGCGCTCTGGCAACGAATTCGTCAACTTGATGTTGATTTGAGACAAATGATTCGCCACAGTTGGCGGATCATCATCTTGTTGGCATTACCCGTCCATTTCATATTGTTCGTACTCGGTATTCGTCAACTGTTCATCAGCTGACCAGTTAGGTAAGAAAGAAGGGATTTTGTTTGAAGGTACAACCATTTGAAGCCTTATACGATGATAACTCGTTGATGCATCGTGCTTCACGAGAAGAATTCTTAACATATGTCGACCATCTTGGTGAGAGTGGTTTAACGTCAAGGAGCCGCTTGCTTGAAGATCGTCATTATCCGCATCTTGCGGCACTGACAGACGAACTTGAACGTCAAAATCCGAACATGACGGAGCGTTTGCGGGAGCGCGTCGCGAAGCTTCGTACGGGTGAAGCCCAAGTTGTCATTACAGGGCAACAAACGGGGATCTTTGGCGGACCATTATATGCGATCTATAAATTGTTGACCTGTCTTAAGGTCGCGCAGCAGGCGGAGATGACACTTGGGCGACCTGTCGTTCCGATTTTTTGGCTCGCGACCGAAGATCACGATTTTGATGAGATTAACCATGTTTACGTTCCGACAGCGGATTATCAAACGCGTAAAATCGCTGTTGCACCTACAGAATCGATTGCCCGCTCGGTCAGTCGACTCTCTTTTGATCAAGCAACACTTCTTGAAATCATCGAAGAGACATTCCGAGCAATGCCAGAAACGGTTCATACGAAACGATTAATTGCGCGTCTGAAGCAAATCGTTGAAGCGTGTACATCCTATGGGATGTTTTTCTCGCAATTGATCGGTGAATTGATCGATTATGATGTCGTCTTCTTTGATGCGGATACACATTCTGTCCGTGAACTCGAGATTCCGTTCTTTGAACGGTTGATTCAAGACAATGCGGAATTTAGACGAGCATTGACGGATGGTATTTCACAGACGCAAGAGTTACCGGATACGTTCTTGAACGAGGAAGCGGCGCATCTTTTCGTCGATGATCATGGTCGTCAGTTGCTTTATCCGACAGCAGATGGGTTTGAGACGAAACAAGGAAAGCAGTATACAGAGCTTGAATTGCTCGCGTTGCTGTACGCCAGTCCGGAACGTTTCTCAAACAGTGTCGTCACACGTCCATTGATGCAGGATTACCTGTTCCCGACGCTTGCCTATATCGGGGGTCCGGGGGAGTTAGCATACTGGACACGCTTACGACCGCTCTTTCATCACCTGAATTGGACGATGCCGCTATTGATTCCCCGCATGGGCGGGGTAATCGTGCGTCATAGCGATGAAAAGCGTCTTGCTAAACTCGAGGTATCGCTCGAAGAAATCGTCCGTTCAGGCGTTCCGATTCCGCTCTATTCAGAAGAGAAGATGACAGGACGTATGCAGACGGCAGCGATGCTAAAAGACAGTTTCGTCTCCGAGTTTCTCTCGCTCGAACAGCATTTACTGCGGACGTCGAGTAAGAGTGAGAAGGTCAAGAAACAGCTCGAACAAGCAATTGCTAGTTTGCTAGCAGAAGATCGACGTCAGTTTGATCGACAAACACGGCAATATAAAGAGACGGCTTACCATCTTCTTCCTGATGGAGCGCCACAAGAACGGATGCATTCTGTCCTCCCGTGGTTGAATCATCATGGTCCTGATTTTGTGCGGGACTTAAGGACAGCCTATGAAGCGAATGCGAGTGATCAACTGAAGATTTTCCTCTAAACCTGCTGAAACTAGCAGGTTTTTTCGGTTTTTTAGCGAAAATTACACAAAAGTTAAATAAATCAAGGAAACTGTCTCATTTTCGTAACGTTTTCACGAGAGAATGTGATACATTGAAAAAGAGTAACGTCCTTCAAGGACAGTGAAAGGTGAGGCAGGACATGTTTGAGCATGAAACAGTATTGAAATGGGAGTCGATCGAAGGACTCGCGATTAAACCCGACGGCATTTACGTCGATTGTACATTAGGTGGAGCAGGACACAGCGAAGAGATCGTCAAGCAACTGACGACAGGTCATCTGTATGCATTTGATCAAGATGATGTCGCCCTCGCTCATGCAGCAGAACGTCTCGCGGCGTATGAAGGTCGCTTTACTTTAATAAAGAGTAATTTTGCTTATTTAAAAGAGCAGTTGGCAGCACATGGCGTCGAGAAAGTGGACGGCATCTTATTCGATCTCGGTGTCTCTTCACCACAATTAGACGAAGGGGAACGGGGATTTAGTTACAATCACGACGCACGTCTCGACATGCGCATGGATCAATCTTCTCCACTTTCTGCCTACGAAGTCGTCAATGAGTGGCCGTACAATGATCTCGTACGTATCTTCTTTACATACGGGGAAGAGAAGTTCTCGAAACAGATTGCGCGCAAAATCGAAAAAGCGCGGGAAGAGCGACCGATCGAGACGACGTTCGAACTCGTCGAATTGATCAAGGATGCGATTCCGGCACCAGCACGACGTAAAGGTGGTCACCCTGCGAAACGGACATTCCAAGCAATCCGGATCGCCGTCAATGATGAACTGAATGTCTTTGACCGTGCAGTACACCAAGCCATTGATTTATTACGGGTCGGTGGACGTCTATGTGTCATTACGTTCCATTCACTTGAAGATCGCATGTGTAAACAAGCAATCAAAGAAAAATCATCACTACCCGAGCTTCCACCGGGGTTACCGATGATTCCCGTCGAAATGGAGCCGGAACTCCGACTCGTCACACGCAAGCCGATTACGGCTGGTGTTGAAGAGCTCGATGATAACCGTCGCGCCCGATCGGCAAAATTACGAGTTGCTGAAAAAATGAAAGAAACTTGAGAGGAGCATTCCAATGGCAGAACCACTTCGTAAATCGGTCCAAACGGTTCAACCCGTTCGTCAACAACCTGTTCAGGAACCACGAAAGACGGAAGATATCGCGCGTCGCGTCGCCGTCCGTCCGAAGTATCGCTTGTACCCCTTTGAAAAATTCTTATACAGCGCGATGATTGGTGGTCTTGTGTTATTTGGGAGTTTGACGATCAGTACGCATAACGAAGCGTATAATGTGAGCCGTGATTTAGCGAAAGAGAACCAAGTCACACAATCACTCCAAAAAGAAAACGAACGTTTACAACTAGAGGTCACGAACTTAAGCTCTCCGGAACGGATTTATAAGATTGCAAAAGAACAGGGTCTTGATATGCGTAAAGGGAACATCAAGGTGATTCCTAAATGAATCCACTGAAAAAATCCCGTTGGAGAGTAGCCTTTATCATGGTGATATTTGCTACTCTCTTTTTTGTGTTCATTGGTCGATTTTTGTATTTAGCAACGACAAAACAGTTCCACGGTGAAGATATGATTGCATACGCGGAAAAGAAACGATGGGAGTCTCAAGAAACGCTTGGAGCAGAACGTGGCGAGATTTTCGACCGTCTCGGTTCCCCGATTGCGATCAACATTCCATCCTATCATCTGATTGGCGTTTATCGACTGGGTGGTGTCAAAGATCCAGATGAGACGATCGTCGATTTTAAAAAGACGGCTGAGGGTCTTGCGCCGATTCTTGGGATGACGACAAAGGAACTGGAGACCTATCTGATTGAAAACAAAGACCGTTCTCAAATTGAGTTCGGAAAAAAAGGAAATGATTTGACGCTTGATCAAAAAGAGAAAATCGACAATCTGAAGCTTCCTGGCATCCGGATGATTGAAGAGCCGAAACGATACTATCCGAACGGTATCTTCTTGTCTGATACACTTGGGTTCGTTCAAAAGATCACCGAGGAAAATGGTCGGGTCGCTTTACAAGGTCAGATGGGAATCGAGAAGCAGTATGATAATGCTTTAAGTGAATCTTACGGAGCTCGTGTCTTTGAAAAGGATCGTAGCGGTAATCCGTTGATTCAAGGCGCGTCACGTGTCTCGAACGAACCAAAGGATGGATCGAATCTCTATTTAACGATCGATCATCGAATCCAACAGTCACTTGAAAAAGAGATGCAAAAAATGTACAACACGTACAAACCGAAAAATGCGACAGGTATCGTCATGGATGCGAAGACTGGTGAAATCCTCGCCATGGCGGATCGCCCATCGTTCAACCCGAATTTACGTGATATGAAAGATTTCACGAATTTTGCCGTCTCGTCACGATTCGAGCCAGGTTCGACGATGAAAATCTTTACGCTCGCAGCGGCGATTGATGCGGGAGTGTTCCGTCCGAATGAGATGTATAAATCGGGTAGTTATAACTACAAAGGAACGGTCATCAAGGATTATAATGATGTCGGTTGGGGAACCATCCCGATGATTGAAGGGGTCTATCACTCCTCAAACGTCATGTTCTCGAAGTTAACAGCAGAAAAACTTGGGATTGAACGGTATAAAGATTACTTTAAGAAGTTTCATTTTGACCAACGAACGGGTATAGACATCTCGGGAGAAGTAAATAGTCAATCTGACTTGTCTAAACCGTTGAATGCGCTCATCACCTCATGGGGGCAATCGACTGCGGTCACGCCGATGCAATTGCTTCAAGGAGCGACAGCGATCGCTGGAGACGGCGAGATGGTCAAACCGCATATCATCCAAAAAGCGGATCATACGGATAAGGCACCATACCGAGCGAAAACAGAGGTCGTCGGTAAACCGATCTCCGCTGAAGCGGCAAAAGCAACACGCGAAGCACTCGACGGTGTCGTCAATAGTAAGCTTGGTACAGGTCAAATGTATAAGTTGAAAGATTACCGGGTCATTGGGAAGACCGGAACGGCTCAGATTTCTGAGAATGGAAAGTATATTCAAGGACAATTCATTCACTCGTTCATCGGTATGGCCCCCAAAGATGATCCGGAATTGATCATGTACATCGCGGTCGATCGTCCATCGAAAAACGAATCATCTGTTTCTGGTCCGCTCATCATGAGCCCTGTGTTCAAAAGTGTCATGAATACGGCACTACAGTATCGTAGTATCCAACCGGAAACGCAAAAGGATTCGGTGGATGTCAAAGCGAAGATCACGCCAAGTTATATCAAGAAGAGTGCTCGACAAGCGACTGAATTAGCAAAAGAACAAGAGGCAGTTGCGATCATCCTAGGCGATGGTGCTGAAGTCGTTTCACAGATTCCATCCCGTGGACAGGAATTTGTCAGCGGAGAACGTGTCTTGCTGAAAACATCAAATACGTTCAAGATGCCGGATTTGACCGGTTGGTCGCAACGGGATGTCAAAAAGCTTGTCAGCTTATATGATTTGAAGCTCGACGTCATCGGTAAAGGTTTTGTAACCAAACAATCGGCTCGAACTGGTACACTAGTGAAGGAAAATGGAAAGTTGACGGTCGAACTAGCTGAACCTAAAGAGTAACGGTAGAGCAAGTTTCCTGATTTCTACAGGAAGACGAGGACGAACAGGAGTCATTCGTTGACTTTTGCATTCGTCCTCTTTTGCTGTCATCGAATGGAGGTATATATCATGTTAACAATTACGCAACTCGCTGAATGGTTGCATCTCGATGTCAAAGATGATCGTATCGTTCGTCATTTTGCAACGGATTCACGCGCACAACTGGAAGACGGTCTCTATGTTCCGATTCAGGGAGCACGCGTCGATGGTCATCGATTCCTTGAAGGTGCAAAAAACCAAGGAGCGATCGTCACCTTATGGAAGAAAGGCATTGATCGACCAGACATCGATATCGTTTTCTTGGAAGTCGATGAACCATTGGTTGCCCTGCAACAAATCGCAAAACGATACTTACTGCAGATTGCGCCGAAAATCGTCGCCATCACTGGATCAAATGGGAAGACATCGACGAAGGACATGGTCGAGAGCGTACTCAAGACGACGTTTAAGACACATAAGACACAAGGAAACTTCAATTCGGATATCGGAATGCCATTAACGATTCTCATGATGCCAGCTGATACGGAAGTTGCTGTGCTTGAGATGGGAATGAACGGGTTTGGCGATATTGAATTCCTATCGAATCTAGCTGAGCCAGATATCGCACTCGTCACGAACATCGGCGAATCGCATGCGGAGCAAGTCGGTGGACGCAGTGGCATCGCCAAAGCGAAGCTTGAGATTCAATCCGGACTCAAACCAGGTGGTCATTTATTCGTTGATGGTGACGAACCACTTCTCGCAGAAGTCGAAGCGGAGAAGATCGGCTATCAAATCGGAAATACGTACCGGATCGAAACGAAGGAAGCAACGTTCTTTGGAACGGCCTTTACTTACGATGGCACCGCTTTTCACCTACCAGTGCTAGGGAAACACCAAGTCCGAAATGCAGCATACGCAATTGCGACAGCACGTGCACTTGGCGTGACGGACGCCCGGATTCAAGAAGGGTTCGATGCGGTTGAATTGACACCGATGCGGATGGAACGATTACTCTTTGAAGAGACTGCGGTCATCAATGATGCGTATAACGCGAGTCCGACATCAATGAATGCAGCGATTGAGACGGTCACTGCGCTGGAAGGGTACACGACACGCGTTCTCGTCCTCGGCGATATGTATGAATTAGGGGACCAAGAACGCTTATTACATGCCTCGGTCGGAAAGCGGATTGTGTTACCTGTCTCGCATGCTATCCTAGTAGGGGAGAAAGGCGCGTGGATTGCTGAAGGAATCAGCGACCCGTCTGTTCAAATCCAATTCGCGACAACCGTCGAGGATGCTGCAAAACGATTGCGTCCATTGCTCGGAGAACGAACAATCGTTTTATTGAAAGCGTCACGTGGGATGGCGCTTGAACGGATATTAACCTATCTGAACGAAAACTAATTTTTGAAAAAAGGGTGTCTGCTATGATCACATTATTCATCAGTCTTATTCTTGCATTTCTTGTTGTACTACTCGTCATGCCAAAGGCGATTCCATTTCTACACCAATTGAAGTTCGGTCAGGAAATTCGGGAAGAAGGACCGCAATGGCATCAGGTCAAATCCGGAACACCGACGATGGGTGGAATCGTCATTCTTGTCGCGATGATCGTCAGCGTTCTCGGTGCAGTCGTCATGGGAGATCTATCGACGACACAATTATCGTTACTGTTTTTAACACTTGCTTATGGTGTCATCGGCTTCATTGATGATTACATCAAAGTCGTCAAGAAACGTAATCTTGGTCTGAATTCGAAACAAAAATTAATTGGACAAATCGTCGTCGGATTGTTATTCGTCTGGTTGAGTGGTGGATTTACGAGTGAGGCGACGTATCTATCGATTCCATTTACCGATTTTGAGCTTGATTTCGGTATCGTCTATCCGTTTGTTGCCTTGTTCTGGTTAGTTGGCTTCTCAAATGCAGTCAACTTGACGGATGGATTGGACGGTCTCGTATCATTCACAGCGATTCCAACATTCTTGTTCTTCGGATTATACAGTTGGTTTATCGCAGATGAAATAGGCGCTGCTTGTTTTGCTTTCTCAGCAGTCGGTGCATTGATCGGATTCCTGTTATTCAATGCGCACCCAGCGAAGATCTTCATGGGAGATACAGGTTCACTTGCACTCGGTGCTGCACTAGCAGGTCTATCGATTGTCTTAAAACTGGAATTACTACTCGTCTTAATCGGTATCGTGTTCGTTGTCGAGACATTATCCGTCATTCTACAAGTCATTTCCTTTAAGACGACAGGAAAACGGATTTTCAAAATGAGCCCGATTCATCACCACTTCGAAATGGTCGGTTGGAGCGAATGGCGGATCGTCGGTACATTCGCAGGAATCAGCTGTTTGATGGCATTCATCGCCTATCTATTCGTGTAATAAAAAAGAAGAGAGAAAGTGAGCGATTCAACAATGGAACAACGACAATGGAATGATCAAAAAGTGCTCGTTCTCGGAACGGCGAAAAGTGGAATCGCAGCAGCTCGGTATTTAGCGAGTGTTGGTGCAGAGGTAACGGTCAATGACGGGAAAACGCCGTCCGAGAGTGATCAAGCGACGCTTGCTTCGCTCGACGTTAAGACGGTCTACGGTGAGCACCCGCTCACACTACTCGACGACATTGATTTGATCGTCAAGAATCCAGGGATTCCGTATCACATCGATCTGCTACAAGAAGCCTTGCGACGCGATATTCCGGTTTGGACAGAGGTAGAGCTGGCATATCAAGCAACCGATGCGACGTGGATTGCCATCACAGGATCGAACGGGAAAACGACGACGACGACGCTTGTCCATGAATTGTTGAAAACCGGTACGCGGCGTGTACATTTGGCAGGAAACATTGGATTCCCGGCAATTGAAATCGCATGTCAGGCGAAACAGGACGATATCATCGTCATTGAATTATCAAGTTTTCAATTGATGGGGATCGAGCAGTTCCGACCATACACGGCAGCGTTTTTGAATTTATCACCGGCGCATCTGGATTATCATGGTGATTTTGAATCGTATGGCGAAGCGAAAGCCCGGATCTTTAAGAACATGAAAGAAACGGATCGTCTTGTCTTGAATGCCGATGATACGTCCGTCAATGCACTCGGAAAGACTGCTGAAGTAACGCCACTCTTGTTCTCTCGTCGTCAATCGGCGTACGCAGAAGTCATGAACGATACGTTGACAATCAATGGGACGAGTATCTTACCTGTTGATGAACTGGCTCTCGGTGGTGGGCATAATGTCGAGAACGTTCTCGCAGCCTTAACACTCGTCGAACCGTTTAACTTAGCATTATCTGACGTTCAACACGTTCTACGGACGTTTGGTGGTGTAGAGCACCGGACACAGTTCGTCGGTGAAATTGCTGGTCGAAAAGTTTACAACGACTCAAAAGCGACGAATAATGTTGCAACAGAAGCGGCGTTGTCCGGATTTACGGCACCTATCATCTGGTTATGTGGCGGACTCGAGCGTGGAGCGGATTTGAAACCGTTACTCGATTCAATGAAGCACGTCAAACATGTCATCGGACTGGGTGAGACGGGTCATCGATTCGGAACGCTTGCGTCAGAAAATGGCTATACGTCGACCGTTGTTGAGGCGATGGATGAAGCGGTGAAAGTCGCGTTTGAAGTGTCACAACCCGGCGACATCATTCTTCTGTCACCAGCATCCGCAAGTTGGGATCAGTATAAGACATATGAAGAGCGCGGCGATCATTTCGTTCGTGCCGTACATGAAGTAGGGGGAACAACAGTATGAAAATCGTCGTCTCTGGAGGCGGTACAGGTGGTCACATCTATCCGGCACTCGCCATGATTCGGGAGCTCGAACAACGCATGCCGTGTGAGGTCCTCTATATCGGAACAGAAAATGGTCTCGAGGCAGATATCGTCCGTCGCGCGGGAATTCCATTTGAATCGATTGAGATTTCTGGTATCCGTCGTTCCTTGTCGTTCGAAAACCTCAAGACCGGTATCCGGTTCGTCAAGAGCGTCCGGCGTGTTCGTCGACTATTGCGTCAGTTCCAACCGGATATCGTCGTCGGTACAGGTGGGTTCGTTTGTGGACCGGTATTGTATACGGCTGCAAAAATGGGTTTTAAGACACTCGTTCATGAACAAAACAGTCTACCTGGTATCACGAATAAATTCTTAGCGCGGTATGTAGATCGTGTGGCACTCTCTTTTAAAGGGTCTGGACATCACTTCGGTAAGAATGAGACGAAGACGGTTTTGATTGGAAATCCGCGTGCTTCTGAAGTGGCAGAGCTCAACATCAATCCGCTTGAAGAACGACAACGTTTCGGTTTTGAGGAAGGACGTCCTCTCATCGTCATCTACGGTGGTAGTCGTGGCGCACCTGCGATCAACGAAGCAGTCGTCGATATGATGCCAAAGGTCGAACAAGCAGGATGGTCGCTCCTCTTCGTTACGGGTCAAATTCATTACGATACGATTGTGTCACGCGTTGGTTCCGTACCAGAACGCATTCAACTTCGCCCATTCGTATATGATTTACCAAACATCTTAAAAGCAAGTCAACTCGTCATTTCGCGTTCAGGAGCAAGTACGCTTGCAGAGCTGACGACACTCGGTTTACCAAGTGTTCTCATCCCGAGTCCTTACGTGACGGAAAATCATCAAGAGGTCAATGCCTCATCGCTCGTCGAGACAGGTGCGAGTCTATTGATTCGTGAACAGGAACTGACGGGTGATCGGTTGTTTGAGGCATGTGAAAAAGCATTAGCACAACAACAAATGATGTCTGAAGCGGCGCTTGCGCTCGGTATGCCGAATGCTTCACAGGACTTAGTTGATGAATTGTTACGATTGACGGCACAAAAAAACTAAACTATTGCAGGAAAAGACCGATAGGGAAATGAACTGTTACGTATAGAGGGGGAATGAGACGTGAGGGAACGGAGAACGGTCGGACGACCACAAGAGGACGAGAACGTCCGTAGTCTCGAAGATAAGATACCTTATATCCGTGAACAACGTCGCAAAAAAGCCAACCGAAGACTCATTTATGTCCTGATTCTGATTGGTCTATTGGTCGGTGTCGTCTTTTATCTACAATCGAGTTATTCTCGGGTTGCTCAATTTGATATCGATGGTAACGTTAATGTGAAATCTGCTGATATCTTGCAAGCATCCGGGATTAAGGTGAAGGAAACTCATGCCTTTAATGTATCGGAGGAAGACGTTCTTGAGCGAATCGAGAAGGTTCCAGGTATTCAAGAAGCGACGATGCAAAAACAGTTTTTGCATCAATATCGCGTGACGGTGACGGAAGAGAAAGAGATCGCTTACGCGAAGGATAAACCGGGAGACCGGATCGTGCTGGCGGACGGGACGATCATTCCTGGAAAGTCGAAGGAGGAATTGTTCGATGCTCCGATCTTGACAGGATTCACGGATCAGTCATTAAATCGATTGACGAAGGAACTCGTAAAAATCGAGCCGAAAGTACGCAGCCGGATTTCCGAAATCGTCGCAAACGATAAGACGGACAAAGGTGGTCTGAAGTTATTCATGACGGATGGGAATACGGTATTACTCAGTACGTCTGCCTTTTCAAATTCCTTAAATGAATACGTGAAGGTCATTTCTGCCTTACCGAAAGGAAAGACGGGAACAATTACAATTGATGGCGGTATCTATTTCAAACCATATAAAGGGAAAAAATAGAAGATTCGTAATGAGCTAACGAACAAAAAAACAAACGTGTGTTTTCATTCGTCGACCGTTGTTCGAATCGTCATCAAATCGTAATCTATTCGAACGCTAAGACGGGCAATAACTTCTTTTCGTAAGTATTTATATAGTGTAGACTTAAACGAGAAGAAGCCTGTCCTATTCTTAGAATATAATTAGGAATAAAAAGGATTAGTATTATGAAAGTGGAGGTGTCACTCCCATGGAAACGAAAGGTACGATTGCCGCACTCGACATAGGGACATCGGAGGTGAAACTCATCGTCGGTGAACTACTTGGTGGAACGCTGAACGTTCTTGCTGAAGGTTCTGCACCATCCGCGGGTGTTAAACGAGGTGTCATCGTTGACATCGATCAAACGGTACATGCCATTAAACAAGCGGTCACAGAAGTGGAACGGACACTTGGTGAACCAATTGGTGAAGTATATGTCGCTATTTCTGGCGAACACATTCAAGTGAAGGATTGCCAAGGCATGACGTCCATCAAAGGTGAGGACAATGAAATCACGGATGATGACGTGAAGGATGTATTACATTCTGCGATGGTCATGCGAATTCCAAACGAACTCAGTGTCGTGGATGTCCTGCCGAAGACGTTTACGGTCGATCAGCAGACAGAAATCACTGATCCGAGAGGAATGATTGGTTATCGTCTCGAAGTAACAGGAAAGCTCATCATCGGAGCAAAGACGATCCTACATAGCATTAAACGTTCCATTGAACGGGCTGGTTTAGAGCTTGCTGGATATGTGCTGGAGAGTTTAGCGGTATCTAGAATCGCAGCATCGATTGATGAACTCGAACTCGGTGTTGGAATCATCGACATCGGACATGAGACGACGACACTTTCCATCTATGAAAAGAATGATCTCGTCTACTCGACGACGTTGCCATACGGTGGCGATCATCTGACACGTGATTTGACGTATAAGATGAATTGTAAATATCAAGATGCGAAGCTCGCAAAAGAAGAGTACGGTGTTGCACTTGAAGCACTCGGTGATCCGGAAGAGAAAGTTTCTTACGTCACGATCAACGGGGAACATCGTTTCGAGCCACAATCAGAAATCGGTTTCGTGTTAGAAGCACGACTTGAGGAAATCTTCGAGATGATTCAAAAACGAATGACGCAAGCCGGATACGCTCATATGAACAGCGGTTTAATCTTGTGTGGTGGAAGTTCTTCACTGCCGGGAATCGACCAGCTCGGGAAACGAATCTTCAAGCAGAGCGTCAATGTCTATCAACCTGCTAGTCTTGGTATTCGTCATCCGAAGTATGCGGTCGCAGCTGGTATGTTACGTTATGTACTTTCACGAAGCGCCGTATCGAAATCAGGTTTCGATCGGGCGGAAGAGAAGGAAGTCGTAGCACACGGACGTGAACAGGATGCACTGCTCATGAACGAACAAGCGGCACCTGTTCGAGAAGAACGGTCGACACGTGAACAGCCTCCAAAAGAGAAAAAGTCATTCAGCAGTTTCTTTGAGAAATTCTTTGGTTAATGCCTACAAAAAATCCAATGAGTAAAAAATATTAGGGGGCCCTTTTTATGTTGCATTTTGATGAAATGATGGACCAAGTAGCAAAAATCAAGGTCATCGGTGTAGGTGGTGGCGGTTCGAACGCCGTCAACCGAATGATTGAACACGGTGTCCAAGGCGTAGAATTCATCGCAGTAAACACGGATGCGCAGGCATTGAACATGTCACAAGCTGACGTAAAACTACAACTCGGTGCTAAATTGACACGCGGTCTCGGTGCGGGTGCCAATCCGGAAATCGGTAAAAAAGCGGCGGAAGAGAGCCGTGAGCAATTAACGGAAATCCTTTCTGGCGCTGACATGGTCTTCGTCACAGCGGGAATGGGTGGCGGAACGGGTACGGGAGCTGCTCCTGTCATCGCGGAGATTTCAAAAGAGATCGGCGCATTGACAGTCGGTGTCGTTACAAAACCATTCATGTTTGAAGGACGCAAACGGATGCAACATGCTGTTTCAGGTGTCCAGAACTTCAAAGAAAAAGTCGATACGTTAATCGTCATCCCGAACGACAAGTTGCTTGAAATCGTCGATCGGAACACACCAATGCTTGAAGCGTTCAAAGAAGCGGATAACGTCTTGCGTCAAGGCGTACAAGGTATTACCGACTTGATCGCCGTACCTGGTCTCATCAACCTCGACTTCGCCGATGTGAAGACGATCATGACCGAAAAAGGTTCTGCATTGATGGGTGTAGGTGTCGCAACAGGCGAACACCGTGCGACGGAAGCAGCGAAAAAAGCGATTTCGAGTCCGTTGCTTGAGACATCAATCGAAGGCGCAAAAGGTGTTCTGATGAACATCACGGGTAGTGCGAACCTTAGCTTGTACGAAGTGACGGAAGCCGCACAAATCGTTCAGAGTGCAGCCGATGAGGAAGTCAACTTGATCTTCGGTTCTGTCATCAACGATAACCTCGAAGATGAAATCATCGTTACAGTCATCGCGACAGAGTTCGAAAACGAACCACTCGATTTCGAAATTCCATCGGCACAAGAGATGATGAAGAATCTTCTAAAGAAAAAACAAGCGACTCCACCACCAACAGAGGAGTCAAAACCACAAGTCGAAGAGAAACCTGTCAGCTCGAATCCTGAACCGGCTAAAGCGCCAGATGTCGAAGAAACGATGGACATCCCATCTTTCCTTCGCCGGAATAATCGTTGATCGATGTTCCAGTGACACGACTGCTAAACGATGAGGTGTCGCGAAAGCGGCGCCTCTTTTTTTAAAATCAAAGGAGGCATGAACATGTTTGGACAATGGATCAAATGGGATACACCGACAGGTACCGTACGTGCCGCCTTTACGACGAAGTTCGCTGCCCCTCATGAAAACGGAAATTTAGGATTACATGTCAACGATGATCGCGACGGTGTCATCCAGAACCGACAAGTCATCGCACGTCAGCTTGATCTATCCCTCGAGAACTCGATTTGGGCACAGCAAGTTCACGGAAATCACGTCGAACAGGTGACGACACTTGACTCTGGGCGCGGTGCTTTGGATTACGAAACAGCGATTCCGGGTACAGATGGATTGGTGACGACTGATTCGAATGTTTTATTGATGATGCTCTTCGCTGACTGTGTTCCGCTTGTCTTCTGTGATCCGACGACAGGAATCATCGCGAATACGCACGCCGGTTGGCGCGGAACTGTCGGCAATATCGTCGAGGAAACAGTCAAGCAAATGGAACGTGCGGGTGCGAGTCGTTCATCGATTCAAATGGTCATTGGTCCCTCGATCCGTGATTGTTGTTACGAAGTCGATCAACCCGTCATCGATGCAATCGATGCGCTTGAACTCGATGAGACTCCTTACATACGCAAGGAAGATGGAAAAGCGATGTTATCGCTACAAAAAACGAACGCTGCGCTAGCTGAGCGTTGTGGAGTCGGTGATGTCCTGGACACAGGTCTATGTACACACTGTCAGGCGGAAGATTACTTCTCTTATCGCCACGGCGACCACGGTGGTCGCTTTGCAAGTTTGATCGTAAAGGAGTCATTGGATGTCAATTCTTGATAATGTACAAGAGGTTACGAAACGAATGGAACAAGCAAGCGAAAAGAGTTCTTCTGAAAAGCAGGTACAGTTGATTGGCGTGACGAAATCAGTCTCAAGTCAAGTTGCTTCTGAATTATTAGCGGCAGGCGTGACACATCTCGGAGAAAACCGTCCGGATGGACTACTTGAAAAACAGGCGGAACTCGGACGAACGGCATGTACGTGGCACTTCATCGGTACGTTACAGACACGTAAAGTTCGTCAAATCATCGATGCCATTGACGTGTTGCATTCCCTCGACCGTCTTCATTTGGCGGAAGAGATCAATAAACGAACGGACCGAATCATTGATTGTTTCATTCAAGTCAACGTTTCTGGAGAAGAATCGAAGCAAGGCATTGCACCTGAGGATGTACCGTCGTTCTTACATGAAATCGGTCAGTATCCAGCGATTCGTGTCATCGGACTGATGACGATGGCACCGTTAACGGAAGATGCGACGCGTATCCGTGAGGTATTTCGTTCATTAAAAACATTGCAAGAAGAGGTCAAGGCGAAAAAATTGTCGTATGCTCCATGTATGGAGTTATCTATGGGAATGTCGTCTGATTTTGAAATCGCCATCGAAGAAGGGGCGACGTTCGTCCGAATCGGGACGACGCTCGTTCACACCTAAACGAGAAGAAGGGAGAATGGATATGGGTTTTAAATCAAAAATGCAAAATCTATTTCTCGGCAACAGCGACGATTTAGATGAACTTGAATATGAAAATGATGCTACAATAAATAAAGGTAGAGGTGCTTCACAGCAAGAGTACGAAGAGTATTACGAGGAATCTACCCCAAGTGTTACTCAAAAGGAGGACAGCGTGAGACAATCGAATATCGTGCCGCTTCATGCGACGAAAAAAACGAAATCGCAAGTTATTTTGAGTGAACCACGTGTCTTCAACGAAGCCCAGGAAATCGGGGAACATCTTCGTCAGAACCGTGCTGTCATCGTCAATATGCAGCGTATGTCAAAAGATCAATCACGACAGATGATCAATTTCTTATCTGGTGTCGTCTTCGCTCTCGATGGAACGATTACGACGATCAGTCAGAATACCCTCCTCTGTGTCCCGAACAATGTCGAGTTGGCTGGTAGCATCTCGAATCTTCTTGGAGAAGATGATATTAATCATAAGGGGTGGTAAGTATGGATTCTCAAGTGATGTACGCAATTGGTCGTACATTGAGTACGTTATTACAGTATTACAGTTACGTCATGATCGTTTATATCCTGCTATCGTGGTTCCCGAATGCCCGTGATTCGAAATTCGGACAAGTGCTCGCAATGTTAGTCGAGCCATTCCTAGCGCCCTTCCGTCGTATCATCCCGCCTATCGGGGGCATGCTGGATATCTCGCCGATTGTAGCCTTCCTCGTCTTGAACTTGGCTCAATCGGGCATTCGAGCAATCTTTTTAGTATGAGCGTATACGATCATTATCGTGGAAGCGAGCGGGAATTCGTCGATTCAGTCTTGAACTGGATCGATCATGTGGAAGCGACCTATACGTTCAAATTAACGGATTTCCTAGATCCACGTGAACAACAAATCACACAAGAACTCGTCGGTTCGAAATGCGCCCTCTTTTTTGAGGGCGGTTTCGAAGGCGCTGAACGTAAACGGGCAATCCTCGCACCAGATTATTATGAATACAACGCGGATGACTTTGACATCTCCATCTATCGCATTCATTATCCTACTAAATTCGTTGAACTTTCTCATCGTCAAGTCACCGGTACATTATTGAACGTCGGATTGAAACGAGCCAAATTCGGCGACGTCATCATCCAGGATCAAGTACAATTTGCCGTCGCGGACGAAGTCGCGACCTATATCGAAGCAAACGTCGAACGAGCAGGGAAGACGAAGATTCGTCTTTCACGTGTTGAGGCGGAAGACCGTTTGAAAGTGAAGGATCAAGAGTGGGAAGAGACACTTGGGTTCGTCAGTTCACTCCGGTTCGATACGGTCGTGAGTGAAATTCTCGGCTTCTCACGTCAAAAAGCACAGACGCTCATTAAACAAGGTGAAAGTAAGGTCAATTATAAAGTAGTGGATGATTCGAGTTTCATGCTAGAAGAAGGCGATTTGCTTTCCTTGCGTGGAACGGGACGTGTCAAGTTGATTGCAATCCTCGGATCAACGAAACGTGACCGGATCAAGCTACAATACGGTATTTTAAAAGGATAAGATAAATGCGGAGGAGGAATTCATCATGCCATTAACGCCACTCGATATTCATAATAAGGAGTTCACACGAAAGTTTCGCGGCTATGACGAAGATGAAGTGAACGAATTCCTAGATCAAGTCATCAAGGATTTTGAATTGTTGTTGCGTGAGAATCGTCAACAACAGGAAGTCATTCAAAACATGCAAGCACGCGTCGATTACTTTAGTTCGATGGAAGAAACATTGAACAAATCGATCATTGTCGCACAGGAAGCGGCTGAAGAAGTCAAAGCCAATGCTTCAAAAGAAGCGAGCTTGATCCTAAAGCAAGCAGAACGTGAAGCAGAGCAGTTGCAAGATGCGGCGCAACGCCGGGCACAACGGACAGACTTCGAAGTAGAGCAAATGCGCAAAAAAATCGAACTCTATCGTAATCGATTCAAAGTATTGATCGATGCACAGATGGAATTATTGACGAGCCATGACTGGGATGCGTTTGATTTCTCTTCTCGTGGAGCGCTTGACGATGTTCCAGCAGTTGCGTATAATGACGACGATGTCGTATAAATAAAAATCAATGACAAGGACACGTCGCATCTTGGACGGTTGACAGCGAATCGGGGAATGGTGGAAGCCCGAACAACGAAAAAGATGGGGTATCCCCTTGGAGTGCATGACTGAACGTTCGCTGAACAGTAAGTCATGCCGGCTCACTCCCGTTATCGAGTACTTAAGCGGTCTTGTTTCGTCGAATTGACGAGCAGGATTAGTAGGGTGGTACCGCGAGTTCAGCCAAGCTCGTCCCTATCTCAGGGATGAGCTTGGCTTTTTTTGTACTTTTAAAGCGAAAGGTGAGAGATGGTCAGATGGATTACAAAGAAACCTTATTGATGATGAAAACGGAGTTTTTAATGCGAGGCAACTTGCCGAAACGTGAACCAGATATGCAAGCACGTTGGGAAGAGATGAACCTCTACGCTGCGGTCCAAGAAAAAAATGCTGGGAAGCCAACGTTCATCCTTCACGATGGTCCTCCGTATGCGAATGGTGACATCCACATGGGTCACGGATTGAATAAAGTTTTAAAGGACATTATCGTTCGTTATAAATCGATGAATGGCTTCCAGTCGCCTTACGTACCAGGTTGGGACACACACGGATTACCAATCGAAACAGCACTTCAAAAAGCCGGCGTTGATCGTAAATCGATGACGGTCGCGGAATTCCGTGAATTATGTGCGAAATATGCGCTCGAACAAGTCGATCACCAACGCGAGCAATTCAAACGCCTCGGCGTTCTCGGTGACTATGACAACCCATATATCACCCTGCAACCAGAATTTGAAGCAGCGCAAATTCGTTTATTCGGAGATATGGCGAACAAAGGCTATATCTATAAAGGGAAGAAGCCAGTCTATTGGTCACCGTCTTCTGAATCGGCACTAGCTGAAGCAGAAATCGAATATCAAGATAAACGATCAGCTGCCATCTATGTCGCGTTCCAAGTCATGGACGGAAAAAACATCTTAGAGCCGACGGATCATTTCGTCATCTGGACGACGACACCATGGACGATTCCAGCGAACCTTGGAATCTCTGTCAGTGCGGAACTGACGTATGCGCGGATCGAATATCAAGGAAAAGGCTATATCGTAGCGGAAACACTCGTTCCTGAAGTCATCGAAGCACTCGGATGGGAAGATGCAACAGTCGGACGTGTCTTCAATGGTGCGGACTTCGAGTACATCAAGGCAAAACATCCGCTTTACGATCGTGAATCACTCGTCATGCTTGGCGATCACGTTACAGCAGAAGCGACAGGTGTCGTTCATACAGCTCCAGGTCACGGGGAAGATGACTTCCGCATCGGTCAAGCGTACGGTCTTGACGTCCTTTGCCCAGTTGACGATAAAGGAGTCATGACAGCAGAAGCTCCTGGATTTGAAGGTATGTTCTATGAGGATGCGAACAAAGAAATCGGTCTCGCCCTCGAAGAAGCAGGCGCTCTCTTAAAACTATCGTTCATCAAACACTCGTATCCACACGACTGGCGGACGAAAAAACCGGTCATCTTCCGGGCAACGCCACAGTGGTTCGCTTCAATCAAAGACTTCCGTGCAGAAATCCTTGATGAGATCAAAGGCGTCCAGTGGGTACCAGAGTGGGGCGAAACACGTCTTCACAACATGTTTAAAGACCGCGGCGACTGGGTCATCTCACGTCAACGCGCTTGGGGTGTACCACTTCCAATCTTCTACGCTGAAGACGGTACGGAAATCGTCACACCGGAAACGATTGATCATATCGCGAACCTGTTCGCAGCTCACGGATCAAACGTCTGGTATGAGCGCGAAGCAGTCGACTTGCTTCCTGAAGGATTCACACATCCAGCAAGCCCGAACGGTATCTTCAAAAAAGAAACGGACATCATGGATGTCTGGTTCGATTCTGGTTCATCACATGCCGGTGTCCTTGCGACACGTCCTGAATTGACGCGTCCGGCGGATCTCTATCTTGAAGGATCTGACCAATACCGCGGTTGGTTTAACTCTTCGTTATCGACAGCTGTCGCAACGACAGGGAAAGCACCATATAAAGCGGTCGTCAGTCACGGATTCGTCTTGGATGGTCAAGGTCGTAAGATGTCTAAATCGATCGGTAACACGATCGCACCGATCCAAGTCATGCAACAATTCGGAGCAGAGATTCTTCGCTTATGGGTCGCATCTGTTGATTATCAAGCCGATGTCCGGGCGTCGATGGATAACTTCAAACAAGTCTCAGAGTCATACCGGAAAATCCGCAACACGGTTCGTTTCCTTCTCGGAAACTTGGATCAATTCGATCCTGCGGCGCATCGTGTCGCATTTGAAGACTTACCAGAGTCAGACCGTTTCATGCGGACGAAATTGGACCAACTTGTTGGAAAAGTAAAAGCGGCATATGATGCGTACGACTTCATGTCGGTCTATCAATTGCTCCACAACTTCTGCGTCCTTGATTTGTCGTCGTTCTACCTCGATTACACGAAAGATATCCTGTATATCGAAAAAGCAGACGCGACGTCGCGTCGTGCGGTTCAGACGGTCATGTATGATACAGTCGTCGCCTTGTTGCAATTGATGGCACCTGTCCTGCCACACACAGCAGACGAAGCATGGGAGTTCGTACCAGCTGTTGAGACGAAGAGTATCTTCTTGACGGACCTTCCGGAAACGGTCGAAGTCTCAGAAGAAGGACTTGCCCTCATCGAGAAATGGAACGCGTTCCTGACGTTCCGCGATGATGTCTTAAAAGCACTCGAGGAAGCACGTGTTGAGAAACTCGTCGGTAAGACACTTGAAGCGAAACTCTTACTTGCGCCGAAAGAAGAAACAAAAGCCTTGCTCGGAACAATCGATCATCTTGAGCAGTTACTCCAAGTCTCACAACTCGAATTCGTGGAAACAGCGGATAAGACGTATGAGACGACCGGCATCACGGTTCAAAAAGCTGACGGTGAAAAATGTGAACGTTGTTGGACCTATTCGACGGAACTCGGACAAGATCCGGCTCATCCGACGCTTTGCCCACGTTGTACTGAAGTCGTCAATTCTTTATAATGATACAAAGGGAGGGGCGACTGCGACTTCGCAGGACGTCCCTCATTATTTTTGGATGCGGAGGACAATAGGATGTGGCTTTACTTAGGGATTGCTGCTTTACTCGTTGGAATCGACCAGTTAACGAAATGGATCGTCGTTCAAAACATGACGATCGGTCAAGCGATCACGGTCATTCCGGATTTCTTTTATCTCAACTCGTATCGGAATCGAGGCGCTGCGTGGGGAATGCTCGAAGGTAAATTCGGCTTTTTCTTCATCGTTACGGTCGTCGTCGTCATTGGATTGATTTACTTCCTCTACAAGGAAGGCACGAAAAATAAGGTATTTGCTTGGAGCATCGCGTTATTGCTCAGTGGTGCGATCGGAAATTTCATTGATCGAATGGCACGAGGAGAAGTCGTTGATTTCTTCCACTTCTTCCCGTTCGGCTATAATTTTCCGATCTTTAATGTCGCAGACGTCTGTTTGACGTTTGGTGTCATCGCGATGCTGATCAGCGTCATGTTCGAAGAACGGTTGACTAAGAAAGGAACGATGGATAAATGAATGAAGTAGAAACATGGTCCGTGCAAGCGGATGGAGCGACAGGGCGCATTGATAAATGGCTCGCAGAACAAAACGATTGGTCGCGTTCGCAAGTACAGGAATGGTTGAAAGCGGGACGTGTCGAAGTCGATGGTCGTGTTGTCAAACCGAACTATAAATTATCGGGAACGGAATCGATTGTCGTTCATATCCCGGAAGCGGTGGAGCTCGAGATCTTACCGGAAGACATCCCACTTGATGTCGTCTATGAGGACTCGGACGTCATCGTCGTCAACAAACCAAAAGGGATGGTCGTTCACCCGGCGGCAGGTCATGTCTCAGGAACGCTCGTCAACGCCTTATTACACCACTGTCAAGATCTCTCAGGCATCAATGGCGTCAAACGTCCAGGAATCGTTCACCGGATCGATAAGGATACGTCAGGTCTCTTGATGGTCGCTAAGAACGACTTAGCGCATGAATCGCTCGCGCATCAATTAAAAGAGAAGACGACAGAACGTCTTTACATCGCGCTCGTACACGGTGAAATCCCGCACGAACTCGGAACAATCGAAGCGCCAATCGGACGCGATAAGAACGACCGTCAACGGATGACGGTAACGGATAAGAATTCAAAGTCTGCCGTAACCCATTTCCGTGTGCTTGATCGGTACGAAGGCTTTACGGTCGTTGAATGTAAACTTGAAACAGGACGGACACACCAAATCCGTGTCCATATGCGTTATATCGGTTTCCCGCTTGCAGGTGACCCGAAATATGGTCCACGCAAGACGATGAAAATGAACGGTCAAGCCTTGCATGCTGCGGTTCTCGGTTTCGAACATCCACGCACAGGCGAGTGGATGCGGTTTGAAGCACCACTCCCAGAAGAGATGACATTTGAAATCGGTCAATTGAAAAAACTTGAATTAGAGTCTTGACGTTTTTCTAATAAAACGGTAGAGTATCACCTAGAGAGCGATGCGAGACATCCTCTACTGACACTTCGGTCGTCCGAGCGACGATCCTACCAAACTAATATCACCTTTAATCGAGTCCGGAGAGGCTGCGAAAGGGAGAACCTACCACGATTGTGTGTAGGCATGCATACAATACGTATGCCATGATTCTGTCTTCGATGACCTTCTGCGGATTCCCGCAGAAGGTCTTTTGTATGAAAGGAGAAACTATGAAACCAGCCGTCATCTTAGATGAAGCCGCGATTGGACGTGCACTGACACGGATCGCCCATGAAATCATCGAACGAAACAAAGGGATTCATGATTTGATGATCGTCGGAATCAAGACGCGTGGCGAGACACTCGCTCGTCGCCTTGCGAAGCGAATCGAACAAATCGAAGGAAAACCGGTCTTACTCGGTGTCGTCGACATCTCGATGTACCGGGATGACTTGTCGAAACGAAGTTTAGAACCAGAAATCAAAGGTTCTGATTTACCGGAAGACATCACCGGGAAAATCGTCGTCCTCGTTGACGATGTCCTCTACACAGGACGCACCGTTCGCGCCGCGATGGACGCGCTCGTCGACCACGGAAGACCAAGTATGATTCAACTCGCTGTCCTCGTCGACCGCGGACATCGGGAGTTACCGATTCGACCAGATTTCATCGGTAAGAACGTCCCGACATCCCGTGAGGAACAAGTCGTCGTCGCGCTTTCTGAAGTCGATGAAGCCGATCAAGTATTCATTAAACGCTAAAATTCAAAACCTTTAAGGTGGTCCAGAGAGACCAGAAAGGGAGTCATCCATATGGCAAAACATGCCGCAGTACTTGATGTACAAGAAGTACCTACTCACCCTCTAAACTGGCTGATGCTCAGCCTGCAACACGTCTTCGCGATGTTTGGTGCGACCGTGCTCGTCCCGCTCTTAACGGGACTCAACACATCGGTCGCGCTCGTCGCAAGCGGAGTCGGCACACTGATTTTCCTCGCCGTTACCCGCTTCAAAGTACCCACATATCTTGGTTCGAGTTTTGCCTACATTGCCCCGATCATTGCCGTCAGTGAACGGTGGGGTGTCGAGGATGCCTTAATCGGCGGAATGGTCGCTGGACTCGTTTACGGACTTGTCTCACTCCTCATCCGCTACACGGGAGCTGCTTGGTTGCTTCGCTTACTCCCGCCGGTTGTCATCGGACCGGTCATCATGGTCATCGGTTTATCGCTCGCCCCGACCGCTGTCAACATGGCGATGAACGGAGCGGACGGTAAGTACAACGGACTGTACTTCCTCGTCGCGATGGTCACACTCGGTGTCACACTCCTTGCGATGACGTACTTAAAAGGAATGTGGAGCACGATTCCGATCCTGTTCGGGATCACAGTTGGTTATCTCGTTGCGGCATCGGTCGGAATCATTGACTTCACACCACTGCAACAAGCCACGTTCTTCCACGTGCCGGACTTCACGATTCCGTTCCTGAGTTACACACCATCGTGGAATACAGCAGCCTTGCTACTGATCGTTCCCGTGACGCTCGTCACACTGACGGAACACATCGGCGAACAAAAAGTGACATCACGCATCATCGGGCGCGAGACGCTCCTTGATCCAGGGATGCACCGGACCGTACTTGGCGACGGGATTGCGAAGACAGTCGCTTCGATGCTCGGTGGACCACCAGTTACGACCTACGGTGAAAACAACGGTGTCATGTCAATCACTCGCGTCTATAGTGTCTTTGTCCTAGGTGGTGCGGCGGTTCTTGCGATCAGTTTCGGTTTCCTCGGATATGTCGAAGGGTTCATCAAGACGATTCCGACACCAGTCATGGGCGGGATCAGTATCCTCTTATTCGGAGTCATCGCGTCAAACGGTCTCCGGACGCTGACGGAAAGTAAGATTGATCTTGCCGATAAACGAAACTTGACGATTACAGCCGTCATTCTCGTCACGGGTATCGGAGGCGCAGCGCTCAAAATCGGCAACTTCTCTCTCGAAGGGATGGCACTGGCGACGATTCTTGGGATCATCCTGAATCTAGTCCTTCCGAAAACGACAGAGCAGGTCGAAGAAACAACGGAAACCTCTACAACTCAATCCGTAGCTAACAACTTTTAAGACGTTCCGAGAGAACGATAAAGTGAGGGCCATGAAAAGATGCAGGGAATCACTCTGCCTTCTTTCGGCGCACCTTCACTTAGAAGGTGCGCCTTTTCATGACCTGAAAAGGAGTGAATGATATGAAGACGATCCTAAAAAACCGGCATTTCGTCAATTTAGAAAGCTTATCCACGACAGAGATCAATTCTTTGATTGAACGCAGTCTCGCTTTTAAACGGGGCGAGCCAGCACCAGATTTTTCCGATAAGACACTCGTCAATCTGTTCTTTGAAAACTCGACCCGGACACGCTCTTCCTTTGAGATGGCAGAGCATCGCCTGAACATGCATCTACTACCGTTCGAAACCGCGACTTCCTCCGTACAAAAAGGGGAGACGTTACGCGATACGTGCAAGACGCTTGAAGCAATCGGCGCAGATGGGTTGGTCATTCGTCACGGGGCGACCGGCTATTACGAAGAACTACTAGCAACGCTCGATATTCCGATCATCAATGCGGGAGACGGGAGCGGTCAACATCCGTCCCAGTCCTTACTCGATCTGATGACGATGGTCGAGACGTACGGAACGGTCGAAGGAAAAGTCGTCGTCATCTGTGGGGACTTACAACATAGTCGCGTCGCCCGATCGAACGCGGACATCTTAAAGCGACTCGGTGCCATCGTCTATGGATCAGGACCTATTGAGTGGTACGACCCTGCGATGGGAATACCGTATCTTCCGATGGATGAAGCCGTCGAACAGTGCGACATCTTGATGTTACTGCGTGTCCAGCACGAACGGCATGACGGGACGACGCGATTTGATCCAGCAGTCTATCACGCGACGTATGGATTAACGCATGAGCGGATGAACCGCATGAAGCATTCCGCGATCGTGCTTCATCCGGCACCGGTCAATCGGGGAGTCGAGATTGCCGACGAACTGGTCGAACATCCGCGATCACGGATCTTTGAACAGATGAAAAACGGTGTCTTTGCCCGCATGGCGATTCTGGAATGGTGCTTTTCAACGAAATCAATCAAAGGAGACGATGAAGATGACAACACGAATTGAGAATGCGAGATGGTTCGAGGCGGGACAAGTTCGGACGGGGGATATTCGAATCGATGCCGGGAAAATTACGGATTTAGCAGCAACACCACAAGCTGGAGAAACGGTCATTGATGCATCCGGATTATTCATCTCACCAGGATTCGTCGATATCCATGTCCACCTGCGGGAACCAGGCGGCGAACATAAGGAAACGATAGCAACGGGAACGGCAGCAGCTGCAGCGGGAGGATTCACGACGATTTGCCCGATGCCGAACACGCGTCCTGTACCGGACGATCGCCAAACACTCGATGCCTTGTTCCAAAAGATTGAAGAAACGGCGTCCGTTCGGGTTTTGCCTTACGCGGCGATTTCAAAAAATCAACTCGGACAAGAACTCGTCGCGTTCGACCAACTAACAGATGCTGTTGCGTTCACGGATGACGGTGTCGGTGTCCAGACGGCAGCAGTCATGCGGACAGCGATGCAACAAGCGGCACGGCTCGGGAAAACGATCGTTGCCCACTGCGAAGATGATTCATTAAAAGCAGGGTGTGTGCACGAAGGGAACTATAGTCGACGGGAAGGACTACAAGGTATTCCATCGCTTGCTGAGAGTATCCACATCGCCCGGGATGTCCTGATCGCCGAAGAGACTGGCTGCCATTACCATGTTTGTCACGTTTCGACGAAAGAATCGGTCCGTGTCATCCGTGATGCGAAACGAGCCGGGATCCGGGTGACGGCAGAAGTCACACCACACCATCTCGTGTTGATCGATGAAGACATACCGAATCAGGATCCGAACTTTAAAATGAATCCTCCCCTGCGGAGTGAAGCGGATCGCCAAGCATTGCTCGAGGGGCTAGCGGACGGAACGATTGATTGCATCGCGACCGATCATGCTCCTCATGCGGCAGAAGAGAAGGCACTCGGTATCGAACGCGCCCCGTTCGGCATCACAGGGTTTGAGACGGCCTTCCCATTGCTCTATACAAAACTCGTCGTTGAAGGTGAGATGACACTTGAAACACTGATTCGGAATTTGACAGACAAGGCAGCAGCGATCTTCGAACTTCCTTACGGCAAACTCGAAGTGGGGGCGGAAGCAGATTTGGTTCTGCTTGATTTAGAAACAGAGCGGACCATATCACCGGAACGATTCCGCTCAAAAGGTAAGAACACACCGTTCGCAGGAGAACGGTTAAAAGGATTCCCGGTCATGACGCTCGTCAATGGAGAAATCGTATTCAAGGAGGACACAGCACATGCGTAAACGGACACTGATACTAGAGGATGGGATGACGTTTGAAGGAACAGCGTTTGGCTCGGATACGACAACAACAGGAGAAGTCGTCTTTCAGACCGGAATGACAGGGTATCAAGAAATGTTATCGGATCCATCTTACTGCGATCAGATGATCGTGTTGACGAATCCGTTGATCGGAAACTACGGGATTAACCGAGAAGATTATGAAACGACGCGTCCACTCGCTAAAGCATTGATCGTACGTGAACATTGTCAGACACCGTCGAACTTCCGGAGTGAGATGTCACTCGATGCGGCACTTCAAGATCTTGATATTCCAGGATTAAGTGGAATCGATACGCGTCAATTGACACGGCACATCCGTTCGAAAGGTGTCATGCGTGGACGACTCGTTGACGGTGAGTTCGATTTAGCAACAGAACTGGTTCACCTTCAAAACGCACCTATCGAGACGGATCAAGTCAAGCGGGCCTCAACGGAACGAGCGTACATCATTCCGGGTGCTGGACCGCGCATCGTTCTCGTCGATTTCGGTGCGAAGCTCGGAATCGTCCGCGAACTCGTCAAACGCGGCTGTGAAGTCGTCGTCGTGCCCTACGACGTCAGTGCAACGGAAGTCTTACGCTATCGTCCGGACGGTGTAATGCTATCGAACGGACCAGGGAATCCAAAGGATGTCCCAACGGCGATTCCGATGATTCAAGAATTGACGGGAAAAGTCGTCATCTTCGGCATCTGTCTCGGTCATCAGTTGATTGCACTAGCGCACGGGGCGGATACGTTCAAGCTCCCATTCGGTCACCGAGGGGCGAATCATCCAGTCCAAGATATCCGGACAGGTCGCGTCGATATCACGTCGCAAAACCACGGGTATGCCGTCGACGAACAGTCATTACGCGATACCGTGCTTGAAGTGACGCATCTTGCGATCAACGATGGAACGGTCGAAGGAATCCGTCATACGACAGCAGCGGTCTTCTCAGTCCAATACCATCCGGAAGCATCACCTGGTCCAATGGATGCGAACGGTCTATTCCAACAGTTTTTAGAAGAAATCACGAAACAACAGGAGGTCTCTCATGCCTAAACGTCAAGATATCCAGAAAATTCTCGTTATCGGATCCGGTCCAATCGTGATCGGACAAGCAGCTGAATTCGACTACGCGGGAACACAAGCGTGTCAAGCCTTGAAGGAAGAAGGATATGAAGTCATCCTCGTCAACTCGAACCCAGCAACGATCATGACGGATCCAACAGTCGCTGATCGTGTCTACATCGAACCCCTCCAAGCAGAGTTCGTCTCGCGGATCATCCGCAAGGAACGTCCTGATGCCTTGCTTGCGACACTCGGGGGTCAAACGGGTCTGAACTTGGCTGTTGAGCTGGATCGTCTCGGTGTCCTTGCTGAGTATGGTGTCGAGTTACTTGGTACGAAATTGTCAGCAATCGAAGAGGCAGAAGATCGTGATTTGTTCCGTCAACTGATGTTTAAACGTGGGCATGGTGTACCGGACAGTGAAATCGTGCATACGCTCGAAGAGGCACAGCAATTCCGGCAACAGATCGGTTTACCAATCATTATCCGTCCGGCGTATACGCTTGGAGGAACGGGCGGCGGAATCGCCAACACACCAGAAGAGTTCACGCGAATCGTCGAAGGGGGACTCAAGGCAAGTCCGGCCACACAAGTACTTCTAGAAAAATCAATTGCCGGGATGAAGGAAGTCGAGTTCGAAGTCATGCGCGATGCAACGAACCAAGCCATCATCGTCTGTGCAATGGAAAACTTCGATCCCGTCGGCGTTCATACCGGAGACTCGATCGTCTTCGCTCCGACGCAAACGTTATCGGATCGCGATTATCAATTGTTGCGTAACGTCTCGCTCGATATCATTCGTGCACTCGGAATCGAGGGTGGATGTAACATCCAGTTCGCACTGGATCCGACGAGCTTCGACTACTATGTCATCGAGGTCAATCCACGTGTCTCTCGTTCGTCGGCACTCGCGTCAAAAGCGACGGGTTACCCGATCGCAAAACTGGCTGCGAAGATTGCCGTCGGGTATGCCTTATCCGAATTAAAGAACCCGATCACCGAGACAAGTTTTGCTTCGTTTGAACCGGCACTCGATTATGTCGTCGCCAAGATTCCGCGCTGGCCGTTCGATAAATTCGAAACGGCGGACCGGACACTCGGCACACAGATGAAAGCAACTGGTGAGGTCATGGCAATGGGACGGACGATGGAAGAGGCATTACTGAAAGCCGTTCGTTCACTCGAGATTGGTACAGCGGATCTGTATATGCCACGCTTCATCGAAATGGCAGATGATGCGTTACAACAAGCGATTCGCCAAGCGACGGACGATCGACTCTTCGCCTTGTACGCGGGCTTCGTCCGCGGTTATAGCGTCGAACAGATTCATGACTGGACGGCGATTGATCGCCTGTTCCTTGAAAAGTTGCACCATATTTGGCAGCTTGAGCAATCGGTCACAGCTGGTTTGACACCTGAACTGCTCCTGCATGTGAAGCGGTATGGATTCAGTGACCCGATGCTCGCCCGAATCACAGGACAAACGGAAACGGAAATTCGCCGGATGCGTGAAGCACAAGCGATTCATCCGGTCTATAAGATGGTCGATACGTGTGCGGCAGAGTTCGCGTCCGATACGCCGTACTACTACGGAACATACGAACGTGAAAATGAAGCGATCGCGACGAACCGTTCTTCGATTCTCGTCTTAGGATCAGGTCCGATCCGGATTGGTCAAGGAGTCGAGTTCGATTATGCGACAGTCCATTCGATTCAAGCGATTCGACAAGCCGGATACGAAGCAATCATCGTCAACAACAATCCGGAAACCGTGTCGACCGACTTCTCGATTTCCGATCGTCTTTACTTTGAACCATTGACGACGGAGGATGTACTGGAAGTCATCCGAAATGAACGTCCACTCGGTGTTATCGTCCAGTTCGGTGGACAGACAGCGATCAACTTAGCCGAGTCATTAGCAGCAGAAGGTGTAAAGATTCTCGGGACATCGCTTGAGGATCTTGACCGAGCTGAGGACCGGAAGCAGTTCGAAGCAGCGTTGACGGCGCTCGACATTCCACAGCCTCCAGGTCAAACGGCCGTCACGGTCGAAGAAGCGGTCACGGCAGCGGCGTCACTCGGTTACCCAGTCCTCGTTCGTCCATCGTATGTCCTCGGCGGTCGGGCAATGGAAATCGTCTATGCTCAAGAAGAACTCGAACATTACATGAAACACGCGGTCATCGCCTCACCGGAACGACCGGTCCTCGTCGACCGCTACCTGACAGGAATCGAACTCGAAGTCGACGCGATCTGTGACGGAACGGATGTCGTCATTCCAGGCATCATGGAGCATATCGAACGTGCTGGTGTTCACTCGGGTGACTCGATTGGTGTCTATCCGCCACAACGTGTCTCCCAAAACATCAAGGACCGGATCGTCGACTACACGACACGGATCGCGAAAGCATTCGGCATCAAAGGCTTACTCAACATCCAGTTCGTCTACGCGGATGGCGCCCTCTATGTCCTTGAAGTTAATCCGCGTGCCAGCCGGACGGTGCCATTCATCTCGAAAGTGACGGGACTTCCGGTCGCGCGTCTCGCAACGGATATCATTCTCGGTGAGACACTTGCTTCTTATGGGTTAACAAGTGGTGTCCTACCGGAAGAACCACTCGTCTCGGTTAAAGTGCCGGTCTTCTCATTTGCGAAGCTTAAAGAAGTTGATCCGACGCTCGGACCGGAAATGAAATCGACTGGTGAAGTCATCGGAACGGATCGGACGCTTGAAAAAGCGCTCTATAAAGGGTTGCTCGCATCAGGGATGGCGATTCCAGAGCACGGTCGTGTCCTCTTGACGGTCGCAGATCCAGATAAAGCAGAAATGACGGATCTCGCACGACGCTTTGCCTCACTGGGATTCACGTTACTTGCAACGGAAGGAACGGCAGCCTACTTGACGGCGCAAGGATTACCGGTCCAGACGGTCGGCAAAATCGACTCGTCTTCCGAATCGATGCTCGACGTGATTGAAAAAGGGGAAATCGAATACGTCATCAATACGATGAGTCGGGACTCACAAGTCACAAAAGACGGCTTCATCATTCGCCGGGCAGCAGCCGAGAATCAAGTCGTCTGTCTGACATCACTCGATACGGCGGAAGCAATCCTACGCGTCATCGAAAGTCGCTCGTTCGAAGCCAGTGCGATTCAAGCCTTCACACACGAAAAGAAAGTGGTGATCCAATGAAGCAACTCTTGACGGTCGTCTCTCGACGAACGGTAGCTCAAGGTGCGACAGAACTCGTCTGTCGCCTCGAGCAAACTCAGGACATCGCGCCAGGGCGATTCATGCATCTGCGCGTCGGTCCACTCTTACGCCGACCGATCTCGATTGCCCGGGTCGATCGTGACTTGATCACGTTTCTCTTTAAAGAAATCGGACAAGGAACAGCAGAACTGTCTTCCTTGCGTCCGGATGATACGATCGATGCCCTCGGTCCGCTCGGAAACGGGTTTCCGATCAATGCAATCGATCGAGAGCAAAGGGTCATCCTCGTCGGTGGAGGAATCGGTGTGCCACCGCTATATGAGACGATGCGCCAACTCGTCGCCCGGGGTGTGACATGTGAAGCGATTCTAGGATTCGATACGGCAACAAGCGTTTTTTACGAAGCGGAATTCCAAGCGCTCGGAAAGACGACGGTCACGACCGTCGATGGGACGCATGGTACGAAAGGGTTCGTTACGGCAGCCTTACGTCCGGAAAGCTACGATGTCCTACTCGCCTGCGGACCGGAACCGATGTTAAAGTCACTACAGCAACAACCGATCGTGCATAAGTATCTGTCGATTGAAAATCGGATGGGATGCGGCATTGGAGCATGTTTTGCCTGTGTCTGTAAAACACCGACGGGCGGGTACGTCAAGACGTGTTCCGATGGTCCGGTCTTTCGGGCAGAGGAGGTCGTATTATGATGGAACGATTGCGTGTCGAATTACCGGGACTTTCTTTAAAAAATCCGATCATGCCAGCATCCGGATGTTTTGGATTCGGTGAGGAATATGCGAAGTTGTATGATTTATCAGAGCTTGGGGCGATCATGATTAAAGCAGCGACGGGGGAAGAACGCTACGGAAACCCGACGCCGCGTGTCGCAGAGAGTGGCATGGGGATGTTGAATGCGATCGGTCTCCAAAACCCGGGTGTCGATGGCATCCTAACGAATAAATTGCCTTTCCTCGAGATGTTCGATACGGCAATTATTGCCAATGTCGCGGGTTCGACACCAGAAGAATATGAGCTCGTCGCAGAAAAAATGAGTCGGCATCCAGGCATTCATGCACTGGAATTAAATATTTCCTGTCCGAATGTCAAATCGGGTGGGATTCAATTCGGAACGGACCCGTCGCTTGCCGCTGAGTTGACCCGACGTGTCAAACGAGTCTCGACTAAACCGGTCTACGTCAAACTATCACCGAACGTCACCTCGATCGTCGAGATGGCACGTGCCGTCGAAGCAGCAGGCGCAGACGGACTGACGATGATCAATACACTCGTCGGGATGCGAATCGATGTCCGGACGGGGCAACCAATCCTTGCCAATCGGATTGGTGGATTATCCGGTCCATCAATCAAACCGGTCGCGATTCGGATGATTCATGATGTCGCGCAAGTCGTTTCGATCCCAATCATCGGCATGGGTGGCGTGATGGAGGTCGATGACGTCTTGGAAATGATTTACGCTGGGGCTTCGGCTGTTGCCGTCGGTACCGCAAACTTCGTCAATCCATATATCTGTCAAGAATTGATTCAGCAGTTACCGGAACGCATGGACGAACTGGGTATCGATCATATTTTAGACATCAGGGGGAAAGCATATGAATCAACTTTACATCGCGCTTGATTTTCCGACCGAAGCAGAAGTCTTTTCGTTTCTCGAACGGTTCGAAACGACACGACCGGCCGTGAAAGTCGGGATGGAATTGTTTTATGCAGCAGGTGGAACGTTCGTCCGTAAACTCGTCGAGCGTGGACACGCGGTATTCCTCGATGTCAAAGTCCACGACATTCCAGAAACGGCGCGCCGGACGATGCGTATCATCGGACAGCTAGGCGTCGAACTGACGAACGTCCATGTTGCCGGTGGGAGAGAGATGATGATCGCAGCCCGAGAAGGACTGCGTGAGACGAACGCCGAGACACAACTAATTGGCGTGACTCAGTTGACATCGACGGATGAAGCGATGTTACGCGATTTAAAGATTGAAGGAGCGATGCCAACAGTCGTTCGTAAGTATGCGCAACTCGCAGAAGCAGCGGGACTAGACGGTATCGTATGTTCAGCACTCGATCTTCCGGAATTAGTTACAGCCTGCCGAGCAGATTTTCGGTTCGTCACACCCGGCATTCGTCCGACGAACAGTCAAGCGGATGATCAAAAGCGTGTCGCGACCGTTCTTGACGCTCGTCAAAATGGAGCGTCGGATTTAGTGATCGGTCGTCCGATTACACGTGCTGAACATCCAGAACAGGTCTATCAGATGTTACTTGAACAATGGAAGGGGCAATTCTCATGGTAAATCCAATCGCTAGTGCGTTACTCCGTATTGAAGCCGTCACCTTATCGCCAAACGATCCATACACATGGGCGAGTGGACTTCGTTCACCAATCTATTGTGATAATCGTTTGACGCTCTCGTACCCGGAAGTTCGTTCGTTGATTGCGGATGCACTCGCAGAGAAAGTGAAGCGACTTGCAGTCGATGTGATTGCGGGAACCGCGACGGCAGGTATTCCACACGCAGCATTCGTCGCGGAACGATTAGGATTACCGATGGTCTACGTACGTAGTGGCAACAAGAAACACGGTAAAGGGAATCAAATCGAAGGTGTCATTCAGCCTGGACAACGTGTCGTCGTCATCGAAGATTTATTATCGACAGGGATGTCTGCGATCGAGGCAGCGGAAGCCTTGCAAGCGAAAGGGGCAGATGTCGTTCGCATTCAAGCGATCTTCTCATACGGGATGGAGCGCTTATCAAACAATCTCCGCGACGCAAAAATTGAAGCGGATGCATTACTGACGTTTGAAGCGTTACTCGAAACGGCGCAACAACAAGGCGATATTACTATAGAAGAGCAAAAACAGTTGGCGGATTGGTCGAAAGATCCAGTTGCTTGGAGTGAACGTTTTACAGCGAACGTTTAAAATCGATAGATTCCGTCGGACGACCTACGATTTCTCGTGTGAGATTTGGTACACTAGAAAAATAAAGGAGGTCGTCGACTATGGTGACGCATTATCGTGATTATGAACAGTTCAAAAAGGTCGTCCTCCCGTTTTTGCTTGAACGTCCGGATACCCATCAGTTGATTCTTGGCATATTAGAACGTGGGGATGAACCGCTCTTGATGGCAACGGCACAAGAAGGCGATCATCGTCTCGTCATATTGCAAACGATACCCGAGCAAGCCATCGTCGCAGGGGATGTGTTCTCGCAAGAAGGGATCCGAAAGCTTGCGCGAATTCTGGACAGTCCAGGATTCGTCGGAGAACAGGTCATCTTAGCACCGCTTTTACTTCCACATTCCATGTATGAAGTATATATGGAACAGGGGATGTATGCACTGACGAAGGTCAAGATGCCAGATGTTCCGGAAAACGTCGTCTTCCGACCGATTTCGGACGATGAAAGACAACAAGCCTTAGCGTTTGCGTCCGGATTTTTATATGAAGTCGAACCGCGTCCTTCCGAGCGACAGCTTGCACAACTCCATCAGTCGATGACGCGCCACATCCACCAAGGAAGCTTGTTCGGATTGTTTCGTGGAGATATGCTTGTCGCGATGGCGGCGGCGACGCGGCCGACGCAAACTGGGATTACGATTTCTTACGTCTATACACCAAAAGAACTGCGTGGAAATGGGTATGCCTCTTATCTCGTCGCCAAACTATCTGAACATCTACTACAGTCTTATCCGGTCGTGACGCTCTATACCGATTGGTCGAACCAGACAGCGAATAAAATCTATCAGCATGTCGGTTTCGAGTTGGTCGGACGATCCTTACATATCAAGAAACAAGAGCGCTACCGGTGAATATCGAGCCGCTTGTATATTGGACATGGCTAGACATTGATATGTACAAAAACAGCCGATCATCCTTTTATCAAATAGGACGATCGGCTGTTTCATGTCAAACTGAGAAATCAATTGAATGTAGCGATGATTTTACCACGGACGTGGCGTTCAGATAAACGTTGCAATCCTTTGACGATGTCAGCTGCTGGAATCTCTTCTGTAACGAGTGGATCGAGTTCTTTCGCTGCGACGAGTTTTAATAACTCGCTTGCCATATGACCGAGGTTTCGGATCGCACGGTCATCTTCGCTGGCATAAGCAGCCGCGAGTGCCACTTCATGGATCGAAGGGGAGAGCGTGAACGGCTTGACGACGGACTGATCGGGACCACCAGCGATGAAGGCGAGCTGCCCCGAGAAAGCAAGACGTCCGAGATCTGCTGTTGCTTCGTCACGACCGACTGTATTGAAAATCAAGTCAGCACCGCGACCGTTCGTCCAGTCTCGAATGACATCCGTGACATTTTCTTTTTTGTAGTCAATGGCAAGATCGGCACCGAGTCGCTTGACCCACTCGTGGTTTTCCGTCGAAGCAGTCGTTGCGACCGAAAGACCAAGGCGTTTCGCGAGTTGAATGCCGATGCCACCAACACCACCTGCACCAGCATGAATGAGGATCGTCTCTTTTCCTGTCGTGTTCATCTTTTGGACGATAGCTTCATAAGCTGTCATACCTGCGCAAAGAATCGCAGCGGCTTCAGCGAATGAGACGTCTTCCGGAATCAGCGCGAGGGCACGTGTATCGACGAGCGCATATTCAGCAAAAGCACCATCGCGTTGCAGGTTCGTATGAATCGCTACACGATCCCCGACTTTTACTTCTGCGCCTGGTCCGATTTGTTCGACGACACCGGCTAGGTCAACGCCCGGAATATGCGGGAACGTCCAAGCTGGATTGTTGGTCGCCTTATAATCGACGGGATTCAACGCGACGGTCTTGACGCGAATCAAAGCTTGTCCTTCTCCTGGCGTTGGCGTTTCGACCTCTTCGAATGTCCATTGATCAATGGCTGTACCTGAGTGATTTAACCATGCTTTCATGTTTAATACGCTCCTTCCGAATACGTGAGTTCATAGGAGTGAGAGTAGATTTCGACGAGGTTACCGAATGGATCCTCACAGTAGACCATCCGATACGGCTTGTCTCCAGGGTAGTATTCGCGGATCGGCATCCGCTGTTTGCCGCCGTGGGCGACGATTTTTTCGACGAGTCCTTCGACGTCTGGGTCTTGGATCGCATAATGGAAGATCCCTGTTTTCCAGAATTCGAAATTGTTCTCGGGTTGTTCATTGTTCGGGAACTCGAACAACTCGATTCCGATACGGTCACCTGTCGCCATGTGAGCAATCCGGAATTTGTTCCATCCTGCACCAAAGACATCCGTACACATGACACCGATGGCAGAATCATCTTCGAGGACATCAGATGGTTCCATAATGATATACCAGCCCATCACCTCTTGATAAAAACGGACGGCTTCGTCGAGATTCGGTACAGAAAGACCGATGTGCGAAAAATTACGTGGATACGTCATGCTTAACACTCCTTTTGCAAAATGATTTACGCATACTCTAACTTACGCTACACTCGATTGCATAGTACGCACTTTGAAGTAACTACTCTGGAGGAGAGAACAACATGTCGACAGAACAATTTCCGGTCAATCGGGCGCTCGCCATCATCGGCGGAAAATGGCGTCCACAATTATATTGCACGTTAGAGAACGGTCCGAAACGTTTTTTAGAGTTACAACGTGCCATTCCCGGGATTTCTCGGAAAGTCTTGACTGATCAGTTAAAAGAACTCGAACGTCTCGGAATGATTGAGCGGATTGAGTATGATGAAGCCGTCTTACACGTCGAATACAAATTGACAGAAGCGGCATTTACACTGCAACCAGCCATGAAAGGTTTATGCGCATGGGGGGAAGGGAATCAATTATCCGAATCCTAATCGAGAGGCAGTGAACTAGATGAAGCTAATTTATCATGGACAGTCAACAGTAACGATTGAAACGAATGGTCACCATCTCGTCATCGATCCATTCTTTAGCGGTAATGAAAAAGCGACGACGAATCCAGATGACGTCAAGGCAGATTTTATTTTGTTAACCCATGCCCATGCCGATCATATGCTTGATGCAGAGCGAATCGCGAAAGCCACGGGAGCTACAATCATTGCTACTCATGAACTGGCGACGTATCTGAGTTTCAAAGGGCTTAACGTTCATCCGATGAATCTCGGCGGACAGTTTGAATTCCCGTTTGGTAAAGTGAAGATGACACAGGCATTCCACTCGTCGAGCATCATCGATGAGGAAAAACAGACGATTATGTATATGGGGATGCCGGCTGGATTCTTGCTGACGATCGAAGGCAAAGAAATCTATCATGCAGGCGATACGGCACTGTTCGGGGATTTAGCCCTTTATGGCGCCCATCATGAAATCGATTTAGCCTTCTTACCGATTGGTGATAACTTCACGATGGGTCCGGATGATGCGTTGATCGCTGCAGATATGTTGCAAGCGAAAGCCGTCGTACCAATCCACTACGATACATTTGATTTAATCAAACAAGATGCGAACGCATTCTGTGAAAAGATTGAAGCGCAAGGTCAATCTGGTCATCCACTCGCAATCGGCGAGTCACTCGAATTATAATCCGTTCTTAAACACAGGAGAGGAAACGTCAATGTTCCTCTCCTTTTTGTCGATTATTCTTCTTGAATGTCAGTGGTTCATCCGATGACGCTTCCTTCTTCCGCCCGATGGCGAAACGGTGAACTTCTTCTATGATAAGAAGGGGGCTGTTGACAGCCGATTCAGATATTCGGAATAATGGTAGACATGAGATGGAGGGGCTGACATGGAAGAGCATAACAGTAGGAGTGTGCGGAAACGAAAACAATCGTCGTTCACACGCTTAAAAAATAAACAAAAACAAAAGATGGATGCACGGTTGAACCGGATTGGAGAAAAAGGACCAGTGAAGCGACCGCTTTATTTATATGGTGGTGTCATTCTCGGACTTGTTGTCATCTATTCGATCACATTGCTCGTCTCAACGGAATTGTTATCGCGCGGCGAAACATTCAAAACGACGAATCGTTATAAATCTCTTGCCATCGAGGCACCGCACGCAACGGTACAATTTGTTCGAAGCACAGACGGAAACGTCCAAATCAAACTCGTCGATAGTGCGTCGAGTGGAAAACGACTGAAAATCAGTACATCGACGAATACGGTGACGGTGACAGGACGAGATGGTTGGCTGTCTCGACTTGGCAATCGTCCGAGCGAAAAAACAGCAGACTACACGATTCAAGTGGGATTACCAAGTTATATGAACCGTGTCGATGCCGATGCCGGTACACTGAAAGGAATGGGCATCTACGCAAAAACGATCGAGATGGACGGAGAAGCGATGAGTCTCGATAAAGTAAAAGGTGATGAGATTACACTGAATGCAACACGTGCGATTACCGTCAAGGAAATGGATGCCGTCCATGCGCAGGTGACAGGCGAGAGTGTCTCTCTATCAGACTACATGGCGAAGTTGAGTCTCGACGTCACAACGATTGACGGCGCGACAAAGCTAAAACCAAACAAAGCAGCCGGTACGATTACGATTGACACGGGAGGCGATGTTAAAGCCTCTGACCGATATACAAAACAAAAGAATAAGGATGAGACGATTTATGAACTGTCGAAACAAGAAAAACCGGAAGTGACAGTCAATAGTGAAGTCGGGCAGGTGACGCTCGAGTGAAATTAAAGTTTCGGATTGGGCTTCGGACGATCAAGACCGGCATCGCGGTAGCTCTTGCCCTCAGCATCTCTTGGTATATCTTCGGTATTTATTCAGGCATGGGAGCCGTCGCGGCAATCGTTGCGATGCAACCGACGATTCATCGGTCGTTCAAAATCGTCTTCAATCGGATTTTCGGAACGGTACTTGGACTGATGTGTGGACTCGCCATCGTTGCGACACTTGGCGCCAATCCACTGACGATCGGACTCGCCGTCGTCGTCTCGCTCGTCCTCAATTCGATGATTGGACGAACGGATATGTCGACGTTCGCTGCTTTTGCAATTGTGTTGATGTTCGAGAGCCCGACCGCCGACTACGTCCACTATGCCTTATCACGGTCGTTGCTGACTGTCGTTGGGGTATTATCTGCCGTCCTTGTCAATTACATCGTCTTCCCACCACATTATGAAGACCGCTTACTGTTACTCGTCAAAAAAACGACGCAACAGTTGATGGAAGATTGGCGCAGCCTTGTGCAAGATGATGGACGCTTGCTTACTGTCCGTAAACAAATTCTCAAGCATGAGGAAATGATGTTGATGCTCCAAGAGGATCAAAAATATCCACTAGTGGCGAGCGGTCAAAGTGAAGCGTTCATTCGACTGAAGGAGCTTGTCGATCTTGAAGACAAGTTGCTCGTCTTGCTTGAAAGCATTGCCAGTCATCGGGATATCCCGATGACAGAAGAACAGGAAAAGACGCTCGGTCAGGAAATTGATTTCTTGCTCAGCCATCATTACGATGTCATCTTCTCCCACGAACGAAAACAGGCGATGTTCTCATTCGATCAAGAATTAAGCGAGGCGAAGGATATCATCCATGGGCATTTGCTCGATTACCGGGAACAGTTAGAAAAAATGAAGTAACGATGAAAAAGCGCTGTTTCTCCTAAGTAATATTTAGGAAAAACAGCGCTTTTTTGTGTAGAGTCATTGACGTAAGGATTGGACGACATCTGGATCAGGTGTGACGTAAAGCGTCGTTTGATCCGTATAGATGACGAATCCGGGTTTTGCACCACTCGGTTTTTTGACATAACGTAGTTCCGTGAAGTCGACCGGGACTTGGCTCGACTCACGTGCTTTCGAGAAATAAGCCGCGACGATCGCTGCTTCCTTCAACGTCGTCTCGTCCGGTGCATCACTTTGAATGATGACGTGCGATCCCGGGATATCCTTCGTGTGTAGCCACGTATCGGACCGTCGACCGAACTTGAACGTCGCGTAATCATTTTGTTTATTGTTCTTTCCGACGAAGAATGGAAGACCAGTCGAAGAACGGTATGCTTCGAGTTGTGGGAGCTGTGGTTTCTTTTTCTTCTTTTGTCGTTCGCGCAGATAACCTTCTTCGACGAGTTCCTCGCGCATTTCCCGAATGTCTTCCGGGGAAGCGACGTCGAGCTGTGCAAGCAAACCTTCAAAATATGCAATCTCAGCTTGGTTCTTCTCGAGCTGACGCGCGACTTCGACTTTGGCGGTTTTTAATTTGTTATACCGTTTGTAGTAACGTTGCGCGTTCTCATTCGGTGAAAAGCGAGGGTCGAGCGAAATCGTGATCTCAGCGCCGTCTGGGTCATAGTAATCGACGACTGTCGCTTCCTTCATCCCACGTTCGAGCTGATACAGATAGGTCGTCAGTAATTCCCCTTTATGTTTCCACTCATCCATCCGTAGCGTCGCTTCTAAATCTTTTTCGAGTTTCGAGCGTTTTAGAATATTTTTATCATATTCACTCTTGATGAACCGTTCAAGATCAGCTGCTTGTTGTTTGACACGATCACGATTCGCCTTTTGATGGAAGAACGCATCGAGGACTTGACCACTCGTCTCGAACGTCTTCTCATCGATGATGGATCCTTCCGTTAAGCGGACGGGGGCGAAGCGTTCCTTTCCGCCTTCCATTCGTTGCAACACATAAGGACCATCGAGTTCCTTCAGGACATCTTGAAAAGCAGATGCAAGATTTGTCCGGTTGGCAAGACCTGCCCGTGTCACGATCTCTTTTGCGATTTGCGGGGATAGACCACTGAACAGACCAAGTAACTGGCGATCGAGTTTCCCAGCGTTCCAGTCAATCCGGTGAAGCGCCTTTTCGATATCTCCCGTAAGCGGATCAACTTTATCTTGTGCTGGTGGAAGTTGATAGGTCATGCCCGGCATGATCGTCCGGAAGGTATTTTGACTGAGTGGCAAGTGTTTGATCGCATCGAGAATCTTATCTTGTCCATCGGTCAAAATAATGTTCGAGTGACGTCCCATCAACTCGACATAGATTTTTTTCGCTTCCTCATCACCGAGTTCGTTCCGTGACCGGACGCGTAAGACGATGATTCGGTCACGTTCGAGTTGTTCGATTGATTCGATGAATCCACCTTCGACATGTTTGCGTAGCATCATGCAAAAGAGCGGAGGTTCACTCGGGTTGCTGACTGTTTCCGATGTAATGTGCATCCGTGCATACATGGCATTCGCAGAGGCGAGCAACAGTACGTTTTTTCGCTCGGCCCGGACCTGGAATACTAAATCCAATGTGTAAGGTTGGTATACCTTGTTGATCCGTCCTCCGACGAGTGGTTGGAGTTCTTCGACGACACGTGTCGTCATCAATCCGTCAAAAGCCATACGATTACCTTCTTTCTTGATTTCGTTCTCACTTTCTAAAGGTAACAGAAATGGCATCGTTATGGTATGATAAAGCAGTCGAGCTAAAAAAGATGACTTGCGAACTTCCCGTCTCTACTGCTAATATGAAACAATGTGAAGTTTGTGAGATGGAGGGGTTTTGAAGTGATTTTCAAAGAGCGTGGCTTATTACTCGTATTATCTGGTCCAAGTGGTGTCGGAAAGGGAACGGTCTGTCGTGCCTTGCGCGAAGATCAGGATAATGATCTGCATTACTCGGTATCCTGTACGACGCGCCAACCGCGCGAAGGAGAAGTAGATGGTGTTCACTATTTCTTTAAATCGCGTGAAGAATTCGAAGAGATGATTGCGAACAATCAACTCTTGGAATATGCTGAATTCGTAGGGAATTATTATGGAACACCTGTCGAGTGGGTGAACCAGATCCTAGATGAAGGAAAAGACGTCATTCTCGAAATCGAAGTTCAAGGGGCCATGCAGGTCAAAGAACATTTTCCGGAAGCTGTCTTCTTATTCCTTGCACCTCCAAGCCTCCAAGAATTGCGGAACCGCCTCGTAGGGCGTGGAACGGAATCGGAGGAAGTCATCAAGCAACGTCTTCTCGTCGCTAAGGAAGAGATCGAGATGATGGATGCGTATGACTATGTCGTGACGAACGACGAAATTCATAAAGCCTGTGATCGAATTCAAGCGATCGTCACAGCGGAACATTGCAGTCGGGAACGTGTCGCGTCCCTATATAAAAAAGCCATGGAGGTTAAGTGATATGTTATATCCATCAGTTGATAAGCTTCAAAAGAAAGTACCGTCGAAATATACGATCGTTACAGTTGCCGCAAAGCGTGCACGTCAAATCCAAGACGGGAAACGCGTGAAAGTCACGAACCCAAAATCGCATAAACCGGTCGGGAAAGCTTTAGAAGAGCTTTATTTCGAAGAAGTATCCGTCACGAACCAACCGCAAGACTAATTTTGAAGCAGCCACTTGTCATCGTGGCTGTTTTTTTCAATAAGGAGGACACCTACATGTTAACCAACCGAAACATTCTACTGTGTGTCGGCGGTGGAATCGCTTCCTATAAATCAGCAGCACTCGCTTCAAAACTCGTTCAAGCAGGGGCACACGTCCAAGTTGCAATGACGCGTAATGCACAACAATTCGTCGGTAAGACGACGTTTGAAGCACTGACGCGAAAAGCGGTCTATGATGATGTCTTCATCGAGCATGATCCGTCAAAGATCGCCCATATCGATTTAGCGGACGAAGCGGACTTAATCGTCGTCGCACCAGCGACAGCGAACTTGATCGCAAAACTCGCACACGGGATCGCAGATGACTTCATTACGACAACGATCCTCGCGGCAACGTGTCCCGTCATCGTCGCACCGGCGATGAATGTCAACATGCTCGAACATCCGGCGACAGTCCGCAATATCGAACAACTCAAGCAGGATGGTGTCCAGGTGATTGCACCGGGAGTCGGAAATCTCGCATGTGGTTGGGTCGGGAAAGGTCGTTTACCTGAACCGGAAGACTTAGTCGCAACACTCTCAACGTTCTTTGAAGATAAGTATTTAGCCGGGCGAAAAGTCTTGATCAGTGCAGGTCCGACAGTTGAACGGATTGATCCGGTCCGTTACTTGACGAATGACTCTTCAGGAAAGACAGGAATTGCACTTGCGGAAGCAGCGAGAGACGCAGGAGCAGATGTCACGCTCGTCCATGGACCCCTTCGGATCGGATTACCGACCGGCATATCGACGATTGCTGTTGAATCAGGACAAGAGATGCTTGCAGCCATGTTACGTGACTATGAGACGCAAGACATCGTCATCATGTCCGCTGCCGTAGCTGACTATCGACCGTCTGTCCAGTACGATCAGAAGCAAAAGAAAATTCACGGACCATTGCGGATTGAACTCGAGGAGACGACGGATATTCTGAAGACGCTCGGTGAGCAGAAACGACACCAGCTATTAGTCGGATTTGCAGCGGAGACGACGGATGTCGAGACGTTCGCGAAACAGAAACTCATCCGAAAGAAGGCGGATTTCATCGTCGCGAATGATGTCTCTCGTTCTGACATCGGATTTGTCAGCGACGAAAACGAGGTTGTCGTCTTCGGGAAGAATGATTCCGTCACGCGATACGATCAACAATTGAAATCGACGCTCGCTAAATCGCTCATGCGCCAATTTGCGGAGGCATTGGCATGATAGCCGAAGTCATCGTCGATGTCGCAGCAGCAACCGTCGATCGTCCGTTTGATTATGCCGTGCCGGAACTTTGGCAGGAGCTGATCGTTCCCGGGATGCGCGTCGAGGTACCATTTGGTCCACGGGCGTTGCTTGGAATTGTCGTCGGAACGAAAGCTACCTCTGATCTGACGAATGTCAAATCAATCGTTCGTGTCTTAGATGAGACTCCGACTTATACGCAGGAATTGCTCGAGCTGTCGGCTTATCTATCGGAAACGACATTGTGTTTTCAGGCGACGGCATTGCTTGCGATGCTGCCGGCTGCCTTAAAGGTGAGTTATGATAAACTGGTCATAGTCGAGACGGGCCCACTTCGGGCATATCATGGTAAGAAAATGAGTCAATTACCAACAGAAGTCCAACAAATCATCTTAACAGCGGCGAAACACGCTGACGTGACGCTTCAACCGGTCATTCGCGAGAAAAAGACGTCTAAGACGGATAAACGGATTCGTCTCCTAGAGGAACAGGCAACTTTTACGAAACAAGCAAGCCAACAAGCGGCACTGTATGCGTATATCCAAGAATTTCCGAATGCGCTTTGGAGTGAAATCAAGCAGGCGACGGGCGCAACGAGCGCGACGTTGAACGCCCTCGAGAAAAAAAGCATCATTGAAGTCGAGACGATTGATGTACGGCGAAATCCTTACGAACATCTCGTCCAAGACATCTTTGTGCCGTCCTCTTTGACGGAAAAACAACAGGAAGCTGTCTCGGCGATTACGGCTGAAGCTGAGACGGGAACATTTTTGTTACATGGCGTAACAGGAAGTGGTAAGACGGAAGTCTATCTTGAATCGATTCATGCACAACTCGAACGCGGTAGACAAGCGATCTTGCTCGTCCCTGAAATCAGTCTGACGCCGATGATGGTCAAACGGTTCAAACGTCGTTTCGGAGAACGGGTCGCTGTCTTGCATAGCGGTCTATCGCTCGGAGAAAAGTATGATGAGTGGCGCAAAATCGCACAAGGCGAGGTCGATGTCGTCGTCGGTGCACGGTCCGCTGTGTTTGCGCCGCTGACGAATATCGGAATCATCATTCTCGATGAAGAACATGAAACAACTTATAAACAAGAAGAGAATCCGCGCTATCATACGCGCGATGTCGCGAAGTGGCGGGCGGCCTATCACCGTTGTCCTGTCGTGCTCGGAAGTGCAACACCATTACTTGAGACGTATGCACGGGCACAAAAAGGGGTTTATCGGTACTTACCGCTTCGCGAACGATTCGGTGGGGAATTACCGCCTGTCGACATCGTTGATATGCGTAAAGAGCTTGAACGAGGCAATCGTACTCCGTTCAGTCTTGCACTCATCGAAGGCATCAAAGAACGAATCGAGCGCGGCGAACAGACGGTCTTGCTTTTGAACCGTCGTGGGTACACGACATTCGTCTTATGTCGGGATTGCGGTGAGACGTTGCAATGTCCACATTGTGCCGTTAATTTAACGTATCATCAGCACGAAGATCGCTTGAAGTGCCACTATTGTGGATTCGAGGCAGCGATGCCGAAAACTTGTCCGTCCTGTGAATCTACGAAGATTCGTCAGTTCGGAACGGGGACGCAAAAGATCGAGGAAGAGTTGGCGCATTTGATTCCGGAAGCGCGCATTATCCGGATGGATCAGGATACGACGTCTCGTAAAGGTGCACATGAGAAGTTACTCGATGCCTTCGAGCGTAAGGAAGGGAACATTCTTCTCGGGACACAGATGATCGCCAAAGGTCTCGACTTTCCAAATGTCACGCTCGTAGGGGTGCTCGCTGCCGATGCGACGCTCGGTATTCCGGATTTTCGGGCAAGTGAGCGAACGTTCCAGTTGATCACGCAAGTGTCGGGTCGTGCCGGGCGGGGGCAACTCGCCGGGCAGTCGATCATCCAGACCTATAATCCGGAGCACTACGTCATTCAGACGGCAAAACAGCATGATTTCGAAACGTTCTATAAGCGCGAGATGCAGTTGCGCAAACTCGGGGGACACCCTCCATTCTGGTTCCTTGGTTTAATCACGGTCTCAGCGACACATCCACTCGAAGCACAAGCAGAAGCGCAACAGATTGCTTCCGAGCTGCGGGCTTTCGAATCCGAGGACTTAGTCGTCAATGGACCGTTCGATGCGCCACTTGCCCGACTGAAGAATATGTACCGACAACAGATCTTAATTAAACATAAAGGGCAGGAAGATGTCCGGACACATCTCCGTGATATCTTAGCCCGTCGTCAAAAGTCAAAAACACAAGTCGCGATCGACTTGAATCCATTTGTATTCATGTGAGGTGTCTGTATGTATAAAGTAGTAGAAGTACCTAATGACGTATTACGACAGGTGTGTGAACCTGTCACGAAGTTCGATAAAAAACTTGGTAAGATGATCGACCGGATGTTCGATACGATGTATGAATATGATGGTGTCGGCTTAGCGGCACCGCAAATCAATCAACCGATCCGTGTAGCGGTCGTCCATACGGATGATGAGACAGGACCGATTGAGCTGATCAATCCGGAAATCATCGAAGCCGATGGTTCACAGATTGATGACGAAGGATGTCTCAGCATGCCAGGTGTTTTCGGACCGGTCGAACGGTTCGACCGCATCGTCGTCAAGTCGCAAGATCGTCTTGGACGGACGGTCAAAATCAAAGCAAACGGCTTTTTTGCACGTGCGATCCAGCACGAGATGGATCATTTAGACGGTGTCCTGTTCACGGATAAACTCGTCGAGCAAGAAAAGCCGCGCGTCGTCTTCATGGGGACACCTGAGTTTGCGGCAGGAACGCTACGTGAAGTGATCGATGCCGGGTATGACGTCGTCGGTGTCGTCTCGCAACCAGATAAGCCGGTCGGACGAAAACGGGAAGTCAAACCGACACCTGTTAAACTCGTTGCGATGGAACACGGTATTCCCGTGTTGCAACCGAAACGGATTCGAGAGGATTACCAAGAGGTTCTCGACTTAAAACCGGATCTCATCATCACGGCAGCTTACGGTCAGATCGTACCGACGGCGATTTTGGAAGCACCACGTTTTGGGGCGATCAACGTCCATGCGTCACTCCTACCGAAATATCGTGGCGGTGCACCGATTCATCAAGCAATCATCGATGGTGAAAAAGAGACAGGCGTGACGATCATGTATATGGTCGATCGACTTGACGCCGGTGATATGTTGTCAAAAATCATCGTTCCGATCGAAGAGAACGATACAGTCGGAACGATGTTCGAAAAATTAGCGGACGCAGGAGCGCGGCTGTTGCTTGAAACGTTGCCGCGTCTGTTAGCAGGTAAATTGACACCGGAAGCGCAAGTCGAGGCAGAAGCGACGTTTGCGCCGAATATCTCACGGGAACGGGAACGGCTTGATTTTACGTTACCGGGTGAGACACTCTATGATCAAATCCGAGGAATGAATCCTTTCCCAAGTACGTATACGATGCTTGGAAATGATCGTTTAAAAGTCTTTTTCGCAACGAAAGTTAAAGGAACGGGACGACCGGGTGAAATCATCGCTTTAGAAGCAGATGGTCCCGTCATCGCAACGGGTTCTGAAACAGCGTTGAAGCTGATCGACTTACAACCGTCCGGTAAAAAACGAATGGATGGTGCCACGTTCATGCGCGGGATCGGTCAATCGCTTGAACTCGGACAACAAGTAGGTGAGAACGCATGAATGTACGCGACGCAGCAGTAACGACACTGATGAAAATCGGTCAAGGTGGTGCCTTCTCGACAATCACCGTTCACCAGATGCTTGAAAAGCGTGCCATCTCAGCGTCAGATGTCGGTTTGTTCACGGAACTCGTCTACGGAACGCTCAGTCGTGAGTTGACGCTTGATTACATTTTGGAGCCATATTTAGCAAAACAGAAAAAACTTGATCCGTTCATGCGTCCGTTGTTACGGATGAGTGTGTATCAGTTGTTTTATCTTGATCGTGTACCGGATCATGCCGTCATCCATGAAGCTGTTGAGATTGCTAAAAAACGTGGAAAAGTCCATGTCTCGAAAGTCGTCAACGGAGTGCTCCGGAATGTATTACGGGCGGGAATGCCTCATTTCGCTGAGATTGAGCCTGTTGCAAAACGGATCAGTATCGAAACGAGTCACCCGCAGTGGCTCGTCGAACGCTGGCTTGAACTGTTTGGTCCGGAAGAAACGCTTCAGATCTGTCAATTGAATAACACGCCTGCACCGGTCACGGTTCGTATCAATCGGACGAAGACGACGCGAGAGGAAGCGATCGAGCTTCTACTCGACCAAGGTGTGACGGCAAAACCATCTACGGTAGCGCCAGACGGTCTCGAAATCGAACGAGGAAGCGTTCAAAAAACCGATTTGATCAATCGCGGATACCTATCTTTGCAGGATGAGAGCTCGATGCTTGTCGCTCGTGCACTTGGTGCAGAAGCATCTGATCATGTACTCGACAGCTGTGCTGCACCTGGTGGGAAAGCGATGCACATTGCTGAAGGTTTGACGACGGGTACACTACAGGCACTTGATCTTCATCCACATAAGATTAAACTGATTGAACAGCAAGCGACACGATTAGGTCTTACGACTGTTCAAGCAGAAGCGTTAGATGCACGTAAAGCAGGGGAACGCTTTGAAGTAGAATCTTTTGATCGAATTCTTGTTGACGCACCTTGTTCAGGACTCGGTGTCATTCGGAGAAAACCAGATATCAAATGGACGAAACGTCCGGAACAGCTCGAGCAACTGCCGAAAATCCAACGAGATATTCTGACAGCTGTCTTACCACTCGTTAAAAAGGGTGGAACCTTCGTCTATTCGACTTGTACGATTGATCCGACAGAAAACGAGGAGCAGACAGCGTTCATTCTCGATCAAGGGTTCGATTTTGACACATCCTTCGCGGCACGCATGCCAGAATCCGTGCGACATCTGATCGGGGATCGAGCAGAACTCAAGTTGTTACCGACGACAGTTGGAACGGACGGCTTCTATATTGCCGCGTTTAAAAAACGAGAAGATTGACACGAACGGAGGACTGTCATGGAGTTAGCTCACCTTTCGACTACTGGGAAAGTCAGGACTAAAAATGAGGATACGGTATTACTCGTCGGGAACGCCGAACGTGGTCTTGCCGTCGTTGCGGATGGTATGGGAGGTCATGCTGCTGGCGATATCGCAAGTGCGATCGTTCGCGAGGTATTTGAAGCATCCTTTTTACTCATGCCAAATCGTCCGATGGAATTGTCTGAATGGATAGAACAACGTGTAGCCGAGGCGAATGCCCGGATTCTTCAGTTTTCAAAAGAAGAGCAACTTGCGATCGTCGGAACGACCATTGCCTGTGTCTGCTGGGTCGAGGATTTGCTCGTCATCGGTCATGTTGGAGATAGTAGGGTCTATGCCCTTGAAGGTACGGTGTTAAAACAATTGACGGATGATCATTCATACGTCAATATGTTACGACAAATGGGAGAACTTTCGGATGAGGAAGTCGAAAATCATCCACGTAAGAATGTCATCACACGGTCGGTCGGCTCGAACGAAACGGTCGAAGTCGACATTCAAGTCAGAGATGCTCCAGACTATGACCTCGTCCTCGTCTGTAGTGACGGGTTGACCGATGAAGTGCCAGATGATGTCATCGAACAGATCATCTTACAGGATGAGCCGCTTGATGAGATCGTCGGACGATTGGTGAAAGAAGCGAATGCTCGAGGAGGCGCAGATAACATTACGATTGCCGCCATCCGGTTCAAAGAAAGAAAGAGGGTCTGAATATGCGATACGGAGATCGATTAAATGACCGCTACCGCATAGAACGGCTAGTTGGAAGTGGCGGGATGGCGAATGTCTATCAAGCCTATGATGAGATTTTAAAGCGTCATGTTGCCATTAAGATTTTACGAACTGAATTTTCGCATGACGAACAATTCATTCGTCGATTCGAACGTGAAGCACATGCTGCTACCAGCTTGAATCATCCAAACATCGTTGCCGTCTATGATGTAGGCGAAGAAGATGCCATCTATTACATCGTCATGGAGTATATCGATGGTATGACATTAAAAACATTTTGTGAAAATCAAGCATTACCTGTGCCGCAGGCAGTTGATATCATCGCTCAAATTTGTGATGCAATCGATCACGCCCATGCACACCGGATTATCCATCGCGATATTAAACCGCAAAACATGTTGATTCGAGAAGATGGTACCGTCAAAGTAACGGATTTCGGAATTGCTGTGGCGATGTCGAATGCGACGCTGACGCATACGATGTCCGTTCTTGGGTCCGTGCATTACTTTTCACCGGAACAAGCAAAAGGTAAATTTGCGGATGAGAAGTCGGATATCTATTCACTTGGTGCTGTCTTATACGAACTTGTGACAGGACAAGTACCGTTCGAAGGGGATTCACCGGTCGCGATTGCGCTGAAGCATCTGCAAGATACACCGCGTCGCCCATCCGTCTTGAATCCGAAAGTGCCACAAGCGCTTGAGAACTGTATCATGCAGGCGCTCGCGAAAGCACCGCATGACCGCCAACAGTCCGTCGCAGCCTTTAAGGCAGATATGGTGACGGCGTTGTCTGACGAACGGGCAAGTGAAGGCATTCGAGGTGCAGAAGAGGATGAGATGGAAAAGACGATGGTCTTGTCACCCGTCCAAGTGCCAGAAGAATCAAAAGCGGAACCAGAATCACCCGCCGTCACGACTGTTCAACCGAAAACACCGGAAAAGAAAAAGAAAAAACGCTGGTGGATCGTTCTCTTATTGCTCGTTTTACTCGGTGGAGCGGCTACGACGTTTGCGATGTGGCCAGATCCAACGGTCACCGTACCATCTGTCGTCAAGACGGATGGAGACGAAGCGGAAACGAAGCTTGAGAAACTAGGATTCGTTGTTGAGACGACAGAACGAAATAGCGATACAGTCGAGGAAGGCGATGTCATCAGTCAGACACCGCGTGAAAACGCACAAGTCAAGAAAGGCTCAACAGTCAACTTGGTCGTCTCTACAGGTAGTGCGCCGGTCGAAGTACCAGATGTGACAGATGACGCTGAAAAAGAGGCGATTGCCACATTAAAAGAGGCTGGATTCGCAAAAGTCGAGGTCGAACGTGAAAAGTCGGATGAAATCGAGCGAGGTAATGTGATCCGGCAATCGATCTCTGCTGGAACGGAAGTGATTGCAAAAGAACAGACGATTACGATCACTGTCTCGGAAGGAACGTCGTCCTTTGAATTGAAAGACTTGACGAACTTATCGAGTGATGAAGCGAAAGCGTATCTCGATGAAATGGGTCTCGACGGCACGTTTGAACAAGAATTTTCAAGTGACGTCAAGCTCGATCAAGTCATTCGTCAATTCCCACAAGCAGGAGCACAAGTCGAACCAAACGACTCTGTGACCGTCTTCATCTCTAAAGGTGAGGAAGAAAAAACGGTGACGGCAACGTTCCCTGAAAAGGTCGTCTATGATGCGGTCAGCGAGAATGAGGACGAGGAACCGCCGAAACAAGTCATCCGGATTGAGACGGAAGACGCGAAAGGGAAGCGGACCGTCATCGAGGAATCGATTGATCAAGATGAGACATTCGACGTACCGGTGACGATCGATCCGGGAGAAGAAGGAAAAATTACGATTTATAAAGACGATACGGTGTATCGTTCAAAAACCATCACGTACAACCAAGCAAAAGACGCACAATGAATGTGATGAAAAAGGAGTGCATAGGATGACGGAACAACGCATCGAAGAGAATCGAGAAGGAACGATCATACGTCTGCAGGGCGGCTTTTATGATGTCATGACACCAGAAGGAGAGGTTCGTTCAAGAGCAAGAGGGAATTTCCGAAAACGCGGTATCAGTCCAGTCGTCGGAGACGAGGTCGTTCTTCATATCGAAAGTGAGACCGGGTATATTCTCGAAGTGAAGGAGCGGGACAACTTTTTAGTACGCCCTCCAGTCGCGAATATCGATCAGGCATTGCTGGTCGTTTCGGCGGCAGAACCTGATTTTTCAGCGCACTTGCTCGACCGATTTCTCGTCTTGATCGAAGCGAAGGAAATTCAACCTGTCATCCTGTTGACGAAGATGGATTTGCTGGACGATGTCAAAGGACCGGCTGTCCGAGACGCCATTGCCGCTTATCGAAAAATTGGATATACAGTCATCGAGACATCAAGTGAGACATTGACGGGTGTTGAGCAAGTCCGTCCGTTACTTGCTGGAAAAACGAGCGTTCTCGCGGGACAATCCGGTGTTGGGAAAAGTTCATTGCTCAATGCACTGGAGCCCTCTCTTGATTTAGAAACGAGTGCGATCTCGAAATCACTGGGACGTGGCCGCCATACGACACGACACGTCACGTTGATGCCGCTTGCGGAAGGATTGATCGCCGATACGCCAGGGTTCTCGAACCTTGATTTTCCGTATGAAATGGAAATCGAGGATGTACGATGGAGTTTCCCAGAATTCGTAGCTGTACAAGATGATTGCAAATACCGAGGTTGTTTGCATTTGAATGAACCCGGTTGTGCCGTCAAAGAAGCTGTCGAAGCACGAGAAATCATGTCCTCTCGTTATGAGAACTATGGTATGTTTATAGACGAAATCAAGAATCGAGCCCGGAGGTATTGAAGATGATTAAAATTGCACCATCTATCTTATCAGCAGATTTTGCGAATCTCGAGCGTGATGTTAAAGCAGTCGAAGCGGCAGGAGCGGACTATATCCATTTTGATGTCATGGATGGTCAGTTCGTACCGAACATCTCATTTGGATTACCTGTGCTTAGCAGTTTACGTCAAAAGACGGATATGGTCCTTGACGTCCATTTGATGATTGATCAACCCGAACGTTTCGTCGAAGATTTCGTCAAGGCAGGGGCAGACATCGTGACATTCCACGTCGAAGCAACGAATCATGTCCATCGCGTCTTGCAACAAATCAAAGCAGCGGGCGCAAAGGCAGGGGTCGTCTTAAATCCGCATACGCCGTTATCAACGATTGAACACGTTCTTGAGGACGTCGACATGGTCTTATTGATGACGGTCAATCCGGGCTTTGGTGGACAGGCATTCATCGAGAGTGTCATGCCGAAACTCGCTTCACTTGCGCAAATGAAGGCAGATCGTGGTCTGACATTCGAAATCGAGATTGATGGTGGCGTCAATCCGGAAACGGCAAAACTTTGTATTGATAACGGTGCGAACGTTCTTGTCGCAGGATCAGCAATCTACAATGCACCAGATTATGCAAAGGCGATCACTAGCATTCGTCAAGGGGCTGCCGTATAATAAAGACGAGAAAACGAAATATGATGACCGCAAGGGGTGTCGCTTGAAAAGCGGCTGAGAGGAGTCTTTTAGACTTTAACCCTTCGAACCTGTTCCGTTCAAACGGACGTAGGGATGTGGCGCACGCAGGCAGTACGGCGTTCGTCGTACTGCCTTTTTGCGTCCTCTCGTACAATGAAGGAGGAAAAATAGCATGAAACGGTTACAAATGATGATGGAAATTGCCATCTTCGCCAGTCTCGGAGTCGTCTTTGATTTACTGATTCCATTCAAAATGCCACAAGGAGGCTCCATTAGCTTAGCGATGCTACCGATCTTCGTCATGGCATTTCGCCACGGTGTCATCGGGGGTGTCGTCACGGGAGCGCTTGTCGGTACGATTCAATTGATGTTCGCTCCACAAGTCTTGACGATCGTTCAACCGATGCTTGACTATACGATTGCGTATGGTGTCGTCGGATTAAGTGGTCTGTTCGCACGTCAAGTCAGACAAGCCGCGCGCAATGGACAAAAGAAAAGCTTAATGGCGTTCGTTCTCCTTGCGACGTTATTAGGAGCAGGGCTCCGCTATATTTGTCATGTCATCAGCGGAATCGTCTTCTTTGCCAAGTATGCAAAAGGTCCAGTCGTGGAATACTCTTTTGTCTATAACGCAACGTATATGGTTCCTTCTTACATCTTATGTGGAATCGTAGCAGGAATTCTATTCACGACTGCGCCACGCTTACTACGTTATTCGGCACGAGGTGTCTGAGATGCGGGCGATTCTCGTCTGTGCCGGTCCGCAAGAAGAAGTGCCGGATTTACGGACGTTTTGTCAGCCGGGTGATTTCATCGTCGGTGTCGACGGTGGTGTTCAGACGGTCGAATCGTTTGGGCTGACCTGTGATATGACAATCGGTGATTTCGATTCACTTGGTTATGTACCTGAAGGGGCAATCGTTCATCCGGCTGAGAAAGATGAGACGGATCTTGAACTTGCCCTTCGTACAGTGTCTGAGAGGGAACAGCATGAAGAGATCATCATTATCGGGGCGACAGGTGGAAGGCTTGACATGACTGTTCAAAATGTCTATTTGTTGAAGCAATATCCAGAGGCGCGACTTGTCACGAAACGAGAAGAGGTGCGATACTTGGCAGCGGGAACGTATGCAGTCGAAGCAAGGAGCTATCATTATCTTTCTTTCATTCCACTTGTGCCGTCGACCTTAAGCTTATCCGGAGTCAAATATCCACTGGATGCCCATCCAGTACCCGTCGGAGGTTCCTTGACGGTCAGTAATGAATGGCGTGCGTCAGAAGCGAAGGTAGAGCTCCATCAAGGAGAACTATTGATGATGCGGACGCTTAAGGAATAGAACAATCATAGGAAAGAGGTCGTGGATGATTCCGCGGCCTCTTTCATATGAAATTATTCTTCGAGTTGAGAAGGGGCGACACGGATGTCACTTTGAGCGGATAGATGTTTTCCTTTGACGAAGAGATGATAACTTCCCCACATGACAAGGAAGAAAGGAACACCGATGTATAGCGCGATTCGTTGATCCGCTTGAAACGCTAGACTGACGAGGACAACGACGTTTAGCGTCAACGATATCAACGGTAACACTGGATAGAGTGGTGTCTTGAATTTTAATTCGGATAAATCGTGTCCGTTTCGTAAAAACTGACGACGAAATGCGAGCTGAGAAGCAGAGATGGAAATCCAGCCGACTTGAGCGCCAAGTCCGGCTAAGGACAAGAGCCAAATAAAGACGGTATCCTCTGCGAAAAACGCGGTCAGGAGCGATAACATCGCAAACATCATCGTAAAGAGTAAAGCGCGCATCGGCACACCACGTGCATTGACGTAAGATAATTTCTTTGAAATCATCCCTTCTTGCGCCATCGCCCATAACATCCGGGTCGCCGCATATAATCCGGAGTTTCCGACGGATAATAACGCTGTCAAGACGACGATGTTCATCAAATCAGCAGCGTACGGGATACCGATCGCATCAAAGACCATGATGAACGGGCTGCTGATTCCTCCAGCCGTCTCATACGGGATTAATGCACCAACGATCGTAATCGATAAGACGAAGAAGATGAACGTACGCCAGACTGTATTCCGGATGGCTTTTGGAATCGATTTTTCTGGCGTGTCGGACTCCCCAGCCGCAACACCGATCAATTCCGTTCCTTGGAAGGCGAAGTTGACAGCAATCATCGTCGTCAAGACGCCAAGAATCCCGTTTGGAAACCAACCGCTTGCCGTAAAGTTCGCGAATAACGAGGTTGGACGATCTGCTTCCATCGGTAACCAGCCGAACCAAGCAGCGCCACCTAGAATGATGAAGAAAAGGATCGCGAGGACCTTCAAACTCGAGAACCAGAATTCGGCTTCACCGAATGCTTTGGCTGAGACGGCATTCAGACCGAACAGTAAGACCGTAAAGACGGTACACCAGACAACGACGGGTACATTCGGAAACCAGCGGTCCATCAAACTGCCAGCTGCCGTGATTTCGAGTGCGACCGTCACGGCCCAGCCGAGCCAATAAATCCAACCGACGGCAAAGCCAATTCCTGGTCCGATGAAGCGGGTCGTATAGGTCTGGAAGGACCCCGAGACCGGCATATAGACCGCTAATTCCCCTAGACATAACATCGTCAGATACATGATGGTCCCACCCACGATGTAACTGAGGACCGCCCCGAGAGGTCCTGCTTGTGAAATCGTTAACCCTGACCCTAAAAATAAGCCTGTCCCGATGATTCCCCCGAGTGAGATCATGAACAGGTGTCGACTCGTCATCTCTCGCTTGAGTTGCATGATGACTTCCCCCAATTCTGACAAAATAAAGTACGTTCCTATTGTAAGCGTTTTCAATAAAAGCGACAATTAGTTTATGAGAAAAATAAATGAGGGTATAAAAAAACCGGAAGGGAAGATTCCCATCCGGTGGTTGCGCCTTATACGCGTTCGACTTTACCTGATTTAAGAGCTCGAGCTGAAACCCAAACCTTTTTCGGCTTACCGTCGACGAGGATACGTACTTTTTGTACGTTGACTCCCCAAGTACGTTTTGTTTTGTTCAATGCGTGTGAACGGTTGTTACCCGACTTTGGCGATTTCCCAGTAACGTAGCATTTACGTGCCATGCGTTCCGCCTCCTTTTATGTTGTTTTGCGTTCGTCCTAATAGACACTTTGCTATCTTAGCATGGTGTCAGGGCGGTTGCAACATAAAAAAAGTAGCTGACAAGAAAAAAACTTGACAGACAACCTCGAAATTTAAAATAATGGATGAGGATGATGGTAAAAGTTCATTTGACCGCTACTATTTTTCACTTATTCATTGTATAGTCAGTACGGCGACTTTTCAATAGTAGGTCCTTATAGTAGAATTATGAGAAGAATACAATATTCAAAGGGGGCTACTCAGGTGGCGATCGAGATGAAAACGACCTATGGAAAGATTGATGTAGATAATGATGTCGTCGCGCAACTTGCGGGCGGCGCAGCAATGGAATGTTTTGGTGTCGTTGGTATGGCATCCCAGTCTCAAATCAAGGATGGTCTTGCAGAACTCTTAAAACGCGAGAACTTTGCACGCGGTGTCATCGTTCGACAGGCTTCAGAGCAGGTCCATATCGATATGCATATCATCGTAAGTTATGGAACGAAAATCTCAGAGGTGGCGAATAACGTACAGAGTCGCGTGAAATACACGCTCAGTCAGGCACTAGGTCTTGACGTGACATCTGTGAACATCTTTGTCCAAGGAGTCCGCTTGACGAATGTCTAAGGCGGGAATAGAGGAGGAAACTTTAGTGAGTGTAGATCGTTTAACAGGAGCGCAGTTAGTCAAGATGATTCAAAATGGCGCGGCGAATCTCTATCAAAACGCAGATTTCGTCGATTCATTGAACGTCTTCCCTGTGCCAGATGGTGATACGGGAACGAACATGAATTTGACGATGACTTCAGGTGCAAAAGAAGCAGGTAAATCAACTTCGGATTCTGTATCGGAAGTCGCGAACGTCTTCGCACGTGGATTATTGATGGGAGCACGCGGAAACTCTGGCGTCATCTTAAGCCAATTGTTCCGTGGATTCTCGAAATCAATCGAAGGTAAGACAACGATTGATACGAAGGAATTCGCAGATGCGTTGCAAAAAGGTGTCGATACAGCATACAAAGCAGTCATGAAACCGGTCGAAGGAACAATCTTGACGGTTGCCCGTGAAACAGCTGTCGCTGCTATCGCACAATCTGAGACGACGACGGATTTCTTAGAGTTGATGCGTCAACTCGTCGAAGCGTCGAAAGTATCGCTCGACGGTACACCAGAACTTCTTCCGGTATTAAAAGAAGTAGGCGTCGTTGACTCTGGTGGTCAAGGTCTCGTCTGTATCTATGAAGGATTCCTCGCAACGCTCGAAGGAAAAGAACTCGACAAGCCGCATGCGCCTGTCATGGAAGCACTCGTCGAAGCAGAGCATCATAAAACGGCTCAAAGCTTCATGTCGACGGAGGAAATCCATTACGGTTACTGCACGGAAATCATGGTTCGTTTCCAGGATGACAAACTTGCGAATGCACCGTTCAGCGAAGAAGACTTCCGTAACGAATTAGCGGAATTCGGTGATTCGTTGCTTGTCGTCGCGGATGAAGAACTCCTTAAAGTTCACGTCCACGTCGAAACACCAGGAGAAGTCATCACAAAAGGACAACGTTTCGGTGAACTCGTCGCTGTTAAGATTGAAAACATGCGTCAACAACACTCGACGATCCTTGAAGAAGAAGGCGCGAACCAAGTCACTCCAGTTGCTGCACCGAAGGCAAAAGCGAAAGCAGCCCTCGTGACAGTCGCAATGGGTGAAGGAATCAGTGAACTCTTTAAATCACTCGGTGTCAGTGTCGTCATCGAAGGCGGACAAACGATGAACCCATCAACGGAAGATATCGTTAAGGCGATCGAGGATGCACACGCGGAACACGTTTATGTCTACCCGAACAACTCGAACATCATCATGGCGGCTGAACAAGCAGCATCTGTCGCGAATTGTGGTGTGACGGTCGTGAAATCAAAAACAGTCCCACAAGGTTTAGCAGCAACAATCGTTTATAACCCGGAAGCGACTGTCGAAGAGAACGAAGCGCATATGGCGGATGCGATTGCAGCTGTTAAGTCGGGTCAAGTCACATATGCTGTACGTGATACGAACATCGATGGTGTTGAAATCAAGAAGGACGACCATATGGCGATTGCTGAAAAACAAATCGTCGCTACAGACGGATCAAGTCTTGGTGCTGTCAAGAAACTCGTCGATACACTCGTCACGGAAGATGATGAGATCATCACGGTTCTTTACGGTGAAGGCGTCTCAACAGAAGAAGTTGACGCACTCGTCGCGTACATCGAATCGGTTAATCCGGATGCTGAAGTGGAAGTCCACGACGGTAAACAACCACTTTATTCGTACATTTTAAGCGTCGAATAAAACCATCATACTGAAAAAGGGCGACTAGCCTTTTCACGAATCCCACCATCTGCGATAATAGAGGTGGGATTTCGTTTGTTTCATAGAGAGGGGAAAAGAGATGAAATATCGTAGCGTCTTTGACATCATCGGACCAGTCATGGTTGGTCCATCAAGCTCGCATACAGCGGGAGCTGCACGGATTGGATTGATGGCGGGTAAATTATTCGGGGAAACACCTACTGTCATCCACATCACGTTTTATGGGTCATTTGCTGATACGTATCGCGGACATGGAACGGATGTGGCGATTATTGGCGGGGTTCTCGGATACGACACGTTCGACGACCGGATTCCACAATCGATCGATATCGCGAAGTCGAAAGGGATTAAGATTCATTTCGAGACGAGTGAGGCGTTGACGGATCATCCGAATACGGCACGTGTCCACTTGTCGAATGGATTAGAAGAGTTTGAATTGGTTGGTATTTCAATCGGTGGGGGAACAATTGAGATCACGGAACTAAATGGTGTACCGCTTCGCTTGTCCGGTGGGGGACCGGCACTCGTCGTCTTACACCATGACCGCTTTGGTGCGATTGCAGCCGTGACGAGCATTTTGGCTGATTACGAAATCAACATTGGGCATATGGAAGTGTCACGGCACGAAAAAGGAAAACAAGCACTCATGGCAATTGAGATTGATGACCGGATAACGGCAGAAGTGTTGGAAGAAATCGATCGGTTACCTCAAGTCGAGCGTGCCGTCATGATGGGAGAGTGAAAACATGTTTAAATCCGTAAAAGAACTCGTCGCCATCGCGACGGAACGAAACATTCCGATTTCGGAAGTCATGATCGAGCAAGAGATGACGGTTCGTCACTTAGAGCGGGATGAAGTTTACGCGATGATGGAGCGAAACCTACAAGTCATGGAAGAAGCAGTCGCTCGTTCACTTGATGGTGATGGTGTCCAGTCGGTGACAGGACTAACCGGTGGGGATGCTGTCTTGCTTCAACGGTACCGTGCTTCAGGTAAAGGATTATCCGGTGATTTATTACTGGACGCCGTTAGTAAGGCAATCGGAACGAATGAAGTCAATGCTGCGATGGGAAAAATTTGTGCGACACCAACGGCAGGGAGTGCCGGCGTCGTGCCAGGTACGTTATTTGCGGTCAAAGATCGCTTAAACCCAACGCGTGAGCAGATGTTACGCTTCTTGTTCACATCCGGTGCGTTCGGCTTCGTCGTCGCGAATAATGCGTCGATTTCCGGAGCAGCTGGTGGCTGTCAGGCAGAAGTTGGTTCAGCAACAGCGATGGCAGCAGCTGCGATCGTTGAGATGGCAGGCGGGACGCCGGATCAGTCAGCGCATGCTTTTGCGATCGCGCTGAAGAACATGCTCGGACTCGTCTGTGATCCTGTTGCAGGACTCGTCGAAGTACCGTGCGTCAAACGAAATGCAATGGGTGGGGCGAATGCCGTCGTCGCTGCCGATATGGCACTCGCTGGAATCACGTCACGGATTCCGTGTGATGAAGTCATCTCAGCCATGCATGAGATTGGTCAGATGATGCCATCTGCGCTTCGCGAGACAGCAAAAGGCGGACTCGCGAATACACCGACGGGTCGCTGGCTCGAAGCGAAAATCTTCGGAGAGTTATCGAATGAATCCATCACGTGACGTCAAGACGCTAAAAGGTGTCGGACGGGATTTGGCGAAAAAACTAGAAGAGATGAATATTCTCACCGTTGCGGACGTGCTCGAGCACGTCCCGTTTCGTTATGACGACTTCGTGACGGGAAGTCTAACGGAAGCGATTCATGAGGATAAAGTCAAGTTCACGGGTCAAGTCCAGTCTGAACCACTTGTGCGCTATTACGGTAAAGGAAAGAATCGTTTAACGTTCCGTCTGCTCGTTGAAGAACGATATAGTGTGACGGTGACGATGTTCAACCGAGCATTCTACAAAGACCAACTACAACTCGGGGCAGAAGTGACGGTCAGTGGCAAATGGGATTTGCACCGAATGACGATCTCTGCGACGGAACTACAATTCGGAGCAATCGAAGGTGAATTGACACCGGTCTATTCGTTACGTGGCGACATGCGGATGAAGACGTTTCGACGCGTCGTCGACTTGGCGTTTAAGGAGACTGAGGCATTGGCTGAACGGATACCGGATAGCATCCGGAAGACATACCGGTTACAAGATCGGATGACGATGCTAAAGGCACTTCATTTCCCGACGAATCGAAAAGAGTTAACGGCAGCTCGTCGGAGCTATGTCTATGAGGAGTGTCTTTATTTTCAGCTGAAGTTACAGGCATTACGTCTTGGACGAAGAAAAGGTCAAGGGATTGCCTTGCCTCTGCACGAAGCGGATATAGCGAATTTCATCAAGAGTCTACCGTTTCCACTGACAGGAGCGCAACAGCGCGTGACAAAAGAAATCCTAGACGACATAAGTCGCGGCGAACGAATGAATCGGTTGTTGCAAGGGGACGTTGGAAGCGGGAAGACCGTCATCGCTGCCATCGCCTTGTTCGCGACGGTTCGTGCCGGAAGACAAGGCGCCTTAATGGTGCCGACCGAAATTTTAGCGGAACAGCATGCAGCGTCGCTCGCCCCATTGCTTGAACCACTTGGGATTCGGGTCGGTCTACTGACAAGTTCGGTTAAAGGGAAAGCACGGGTGCATTTACTAGAAGCTCTTGTAACTGGAGAGATTGACGTCTTGGTCGGAACACATGCGCTGATTCAAGATACCGTCCAGTTCAAGGCATTACACCTCGTCATCACCGATGAACAACATCGCTTCGGTGTCGAACAACGGAAACGATTGCGCGCGAAAGCCGAACAGGCAGATGTATTATATATGACAGCGACACCGATTCCGCGTACGCTTGCGATATCGGTCTTTGGAGATATGGATGTTTCGATCATCGATGAGATGCCGGCGGGACGAAAGGAAATCGAGACCTACTGGGCGAAACCACAACAGATGGAACGCGTTTTCGGGTTCGTCGAGAAAGAATTGTCGCAAGGAAGACAAGCCTACGTCATCACGCCATTGATCGAGGAATCCGAATCACTCGAAGTTCAAAATGCGATTGAATTACATGCGATATTGACTGAGCGGTTCAAGCCCTATCATGTCGGTTTGATGCATGGGCGCTTGACTTCTTCCGAAAAAGACGAAGTCATGCAGGCGTTCAAGGAGAATACCGTTCAAATCCTTGTTTCAACGACTGTCGTCGAGGTCGGCGTGAACGTTCCGAACGCGTCGATCATCGTCATTCATGATGCAGAACGCTTCGGTCTTGCGCAATTACACCAATTAAGAGGACGCGTCGGTCGAGGTGACGCCCAGTCTTATTGTATTCTAATCGCCGATCCCTCTTCCGATACGGGAAAAGAACGGATCAAGACGATGACGGAGACGAACGATGGCTTCAAGCTAGCGGAAAAGGATTTGAAACTGCGCGGAGCCGGAAATTTCTTTGGTACCGAACAAAGTGGTTTACCGCGATTCGTCTTGACTGATCCTGCGCTCGATATACAAGTCATGGAAACCGCGCGACAAGATGCAGTCCGCTTACTGCGATCGGACGCCTTTTGGCAAGCGCCGGAATATGATGTCTTACGTGACTATATCGAACGACAAGGGCTACTTGAAGGAGAAAGAATCGAATAATACTTGAAAGTGAACAACAAGGGATATATACTACTGTTAGTACCAGGTAATAATAGTGGTCATCCTTCTTGTGGGAGGAACATACATGCGGGTACCTAAAAAAGAGAGACAACAAGAATTATTACAGACGATCGAGCAAAATCCGTTCATCACGGATGAAGCGCTGGCGACACGATTCCGTGTCAGTATCCAGACGATTCGTCTCGACCGGATGGAATTAAAGATTCCGGAATTACGGGAGCGAATTAAACACGTCGCGACCGAACGGCTGGATGATGTGCGTACGTTGACTGAAAATGAAGTCATTGGTGATATGATTGACCTGAAACTCGATACATCTGCCATCTCGATCCTTGAGATTTTGCCGGAACATGCATTTAGTCGGAATGCAATCGCCCGCGGACATATTTTGTTCGCGCAGGCAAACTCGCTTGCGATTGCACTCATCGATGATGAACTCGCGTTGACGACACGTGCGAACGTCCAGTTCACACGCTCCGTTCACGTCGGAGAACGCGTCGTTGCGAAGGCGTTCGTCAGTTCCCATCGTCAAGATGGGCGTTCTGACATCACGGTGGAGAGTTATGTCGGTGAAGAATGTGTCTTCATCGGTGAGTTCACGGTGTATCGAAGTAGTAAGGAGGAATCGAAATGATTTTAGCAGTTGACGCTATGGGGGGCGACCACGCACCCCGTGCCATCGTAGAAGGGGTCGTTGCCTATTTGGCAGAACGTCCAAACGAAGACATCGATATCCGACTAGTCGGAGATGAGTTGAAATTACGCTCATACACAATCGAGGATCCGCGCGTGACGATCGTCCACGCGGCATCCGTCATCACCGGAGAAGATGAACCGGTACGTGCGATTCGCCGCAAGAAAGATAGCTCACTCGTTGTGGCTGCAAACCTGGTGAAATCAGGAGAAGCAGATGCCTTGATTTCAGCAGGAAACACGGGAGCGCTCATGACTGCCGGATTGTTCGTCATCGGTCGAATCGAAGGAGTTGACCGTCCTGCACTGGCCCCGACTTTCCCGACACGTAATGGGAAAGGTGTCGTCATCTTAGATGTTGGCGCCAATCCGGATGCGAAGGCAGAGCATTTGCTCGATTATGCCATCATGGGGTCTGTCTACGCAGAACAAGTTCGCGGCATCACACGTCCGAAAGTCGGACTCCTGAATATCGGATCAGAAGCCGGTAAAGGGAATGCACTGACGAAGGAAACGTATCCGCTACTTGAGACAGCACCGATTCATTTCGTTGGGAACGTCGAGGCGAGAGAAGCGATGAGCGGTGACGTCGATGTCATCGTCACGGAAGGTTTTGCCGGCAATACGTTACTTAAGAGTACAGAAGGGGCTGCCAGTATGATCATGGGTGTCATGAAAGAACAGTTCATGAGCTCGTGGACATCAAAGCTCGCCGCTCTCGTACTGAAACCGAAGTTAAAAAAAATGAAGCAGTTGCTCGCTTATGAAGAATATGGCGGTGCTGGACTATTCGGCATTGCGGCTCCGGTCATCAAGGCGCATGGTTCAAGTAATGCCTACGCATTTAGCCGAGCGCTCGTTCAAGCGGAAAAGATGGTCGAACAAGAAGTCGTTGCCAAAATCGTTCAAGCGAAGGCAACAGAAGCACGTTAAGAAGGAGTGAGACGAGATGGGGAAAACAGTTTGGATGTTTCCAGGACAAGGGTCACAGACGCCTGGAATGGGACAGACGCTTATCACGCAAGACGAGACACGCCAAGCACTCGCTGACCTCGGAACGCGAATTGGTCTGGATCTGACGACGCTGATGACGACAGGAACGAAGGATGAATTGAAAGCGACGGACATCGCTCAACCAGCCATCGTCGCACATAGTGCATTACTCGCACAGCAGTACGCAGCACAAGGACACACACCTGATTTCGTACTCGGACACAGTGTTGGAGAATATAGCGCGCTCGTCGCAGCTTCTGTCATCACACCGTCTGAAGCCGTCTATCTCGTCCGCGAACGCGGAAAACTCATGAATCAAGTCACGGGTGGAACGATGGCGGCAGTCATCGGCATGAATGATGTCGAGGCAGCCCATCACGCGGTCGAATCGATTGCGGCAACGGGAGAGATTGTCCAGATAGCGAACTACAACTGTCCTGGGCAATTCGTCATCTCCGGACAAATTGCAGCGGTCGAATCCGCTACAGCGAAGTTAAAAGAGCTCGGAGCAAAACGTGTCTTACCGCTTGATGTATCAGGTGCGTTCCATTCGTCACTCATGACACCATTCGCACCACGATTCGAAGACATTCTCGTCTCGTCACCGTTTGAAGCAGCGAAGACGAAATTCATCTCGAACGTCGACAGTACGTTCCACGATCAACCAGACGAATTGATTCGTTTGCTCGTTCAACAGCTCTATTCACCGGTCCGGTTCGAATCATGCGTCGAGCGTCTGATTGAAGAGGGTGCGGATACATTCATCGAGTTTGGTCCATCATCTCCATTGAGCGGTCTCGTGAAACGAATCAAAAAAGATGCGAAGATCATCAGCATCACGACACTTGAGCAACTGGAAGCGGAGGGAATTCGTTGAGTAAAGTAGCACTCGTCACTGGCGCGTCACGCGGCATCGGAGCTGCCATCGCAAAGCGATTGGCAACAGATGGTTTCCGTGTCGTCGTCAACTATGCAGGAAGCACGGATAAGGCGGAAGCCGTTGTCCGTGAAATCAAGGAAGCAGGCGGAGAGGCACTCGCGATTCAAGCGAATGTCGCTGAAGCAGATGCTGTCAAACAGATGATCAAACAGACAATCGACACGTTCGGTCAACTGGATTGTGTCGTCAATAATGCCGGCATCACGCGCGATGGTTTGCTAATGCGCATGAAGGAAGCGGATTTCGATGCTGTCATCGATACGAACCTCAAGGGAGCGTTTCTTGTCACGCAAGCTGCGACACGTCCATTGTTAAAAACAAGCGGTCGTATCATCAACATCGCATCAGTCGTCGGTATTTCCGGAAATCCAGGGCAAGCGAACTATGTCGCTGCGAAAGCGGGTCTGATCGGGCTGACGAAATCCGTCGCACGTGAACTCGCTAGTAAAGGCGTCACAGTCAATGCTATCTGTCCAGGCTTTATCGAGACTGACATGACGGATGAATTGACGGAAGAACAGCGGAACCTGTCACTCGGGCAAATTCCGTTGAAACGCTTCGGTCAAACGGACGATATCGCTTCACTCGTCAGTTTCATCGCTTCAGATGAAGCGCGATATATCACAGGACAAACTCTTGCCGTCGATGGCGGCATGACGATGTAACACAACTAACGGTAGTACTTTGCCAAATCGGCAATCATCTTATATACTCAACTCATGGAGGGATTTTAAAATGACAAAAGAACAAATCTTAGTAGACGTACAAGAAGCAATCGCAGAAAAATTAGGTAAAGAACAAAGTGAAATCACACTTGATAAATCGTTCAAAGACGACCTCGGTGCTGACTCTCTCGAAGTCATGGAACTCGTCATGGACTTAGAAGACAAGTTCGAAATCACGATCGAAGATGAGCAAGCAGAAAACTTGAAGACTGTCGGCGATGTCGTCAACTACATCGAAACACAAGTCTGATCATTGAAGCTGACCCACCGCATTTTGCGGTGGGCTTTAGCTGTTTAGGAGGAACTATGACGAATCAAAAAGGACGTCGTGTCCGAAAAGGACCCTATGTAAAACGACGCAAGGATGCTCGGACGCTCGCTCAAATCGAGCAGAAATTCGAAGCGTTACAAGAGCGTCTGAATATCACGTTTTCTAATGTCGAGCTATTAAAACAAGCCTTTACGCACTCTTCGTTCGTCAATGAACAACGCGAGTCAGAAGGGGATAATGAACGCCTAGAATTTTTAGGGGACGCTGTCTTAGAGTTGACCGTGTCACGCTATCTATTCGAACACTACCCGGAACGTTCCGAGGGGGAATTAACGAAATTGCGAGCGGCGATCGTCTGTGAACCGTCACTCGTCCAATTTGCGAATCACTATCAGTTTTCCGATATGATTCTGTTAGGTAAGGGGGAAGAACTGACCGGTGGTCGGAATCGTCCAGCCTTACTTGCGGATGTCTTCGAATCCTTCATTGGCGCCTTGTATCTTGACCAAGGCATCGAAGCAGCCGAACGATTCCTCGCCGAAGCGGTTTTTCCGAAAGTGGCGACAGGCTTCTTTGAAGAGCAGACGGATTTCAAGAGTCAATTACAGGAAGCGATTCAACGTGTCGGTTTAGGTGTCATCGAGTATGAAATCATTGAGGAGCGCGGTCCAGCGCATAGTCGGGAATTCATCTCGCGTGTCCAAGTCGCGGATGAGCTCGAAGGGATTGGGACAGGGCGATCGAAAAAAGAGGCAGAACAACAGGCGGCAAAACAAGCCTTACTTGAATTAAAGAAACAGTTTTAAGCAACAAAAGGCCGACCATCTCTCACGCGCTTGAGAGATGATCGGCCTTTATCGTGTGAAGTTCGCTTGATTAGACGGTCTTGAGGGATTTTAGCTCGTCGACGATTGCGTCGACCTCTGCAAGTGATAACGAGTCGCGCATCATGACGAACTCATAAATCTCTTTTAAGTCCTCATTTTTTGAGCCGTCAAACTGGTCTGCTTTAATGACCCCTTTGTTGATGATGTTCAATTTATCTAAGATTGCTTCAATCATTTGTTCAATCGTCATCGTGTTATTCGCTCCTCTTCTTCTTGTTTCGCATGATACTACCTTAAAACCTATCATGTTGCTAGCGTTTCGGCTATGGTAAACTGAAAGAAATTCAAAAGAAATTTAAACATACGGGTGATCAAGATGTACTTAAAACGAATTGAAATCAATGGCTTCAAATCATTTGCCAGTCGAACTGAACTAGAATTTCTTCCGGGTGTCACGGCAGTCGTCGGACCGAACGGAAGTGGGAAATCAAATATATCGGACGCTGTCCGTTGGGTGCTCGGAGAACAATCTGCGAAGTCCCTGCGCGGGGCGAAGATGGAAGACGTCATTTTTGCCGGCAGTCTGTCTGAACACCGGAAACAATTTGCTGAAGTGACGCTCGTCTTAGACAACGAGTCGGGAACGGTGGCGTTACCGTATCAGGAAATCAGCGTCACGCGTCGTGTCAGCCGCAATGGAGACAGCGATTATTTTTTAAATAAAAAACCATGTCGTCTGAAGGATGTCCTTGATCTGTTCATGGACACAGGCTTGTCACGTGACGCCTTTGCGATCATCGGACAAGGGCGAGTTGAACAAGTCATCTCCGGTAAACCGGAAGAACGTCGTGCTGTCATTGAGGAAGCAGCAGGCGTCTTGAAGTATCGTCATCGCAAGAAGCAAGCAGAGCGGAAATTAAGTGATACGGAAGCGAATTTATCGCGTGTCGATGATATTTTATATGAACTCGGCGGACGAATCGAGCCGTTACGTGAACAAGCAGCGCTCGCGAAAGAGTATCTCGTCGCTCGAGAACGGCATGATGTCCTCGAGCGTGGTATCTTAGCGCATGAAATCACGACGTATCAGACGGAGCTCGAAACATTGGCGCGTGACATCGCACAATGTGAAGAACGCCTTGCGTCTCAAAAGACGACTTACGAAGAGACCGTCGTGTCCCGAGAGAATCAAGAATCGGCGCTTGAAGAAGAACGGCAACAAGAAAACGCGTTGCAGGAGCAACTTCGACATGTCTCGACGCGACTGGTTGAAATCCAAGGTGCCCTTAACCTAGCGAAAGAGCGTGAAAAACACGGGACCGAGACGAAAGAGCGACTCGAACAAGAGGTTGCCGTCGTCGAAGAACGCGTCAAGGAACTGGAACTCGAACTGACCGCTTTACAGGAACGCCAAGCAGAAGTCGATCAGGAAGCAAAACGGATCACGGCTGAGCGAGAACGAGCCGATCAAGCGCTGACACAAACCGATCGTGATTTTGATAAGGAAGCTGAAACATTACGTTCGGAAGCTTTTGAAGTGGCGAGTCGATTAGCTGCGACGAATAATGCTTATAATCGGGCGAAGCAAGATCTCATGCAGGCAGAAGAACAACAACGTTCTTTTACGGCGGATAGCGGTACGAAACAATCGACACGTCGTCAACTCGAGGAAGATGTCGCTCGACTAGAAGCGGATGTTGCTTCGATCCGGACGAAGTTGGACCAAGCAACAGAAGAAGAAACAACGGCACTTGTTGCACGAAATGAACAACAACATGCGTTACGCCAAGTCGAACAGTCCGTTGCGGATTTAGAGCGACGTCGTCATAAGACGGAAGACCGGATTGAATTCCTTGAATCTGTCAAAGCCGACTATAGCGGTTATTTCGGTGCCGTTAAGACGATTTTAAAACAACGAGATCATCACCCAGGTATTCACGGGGCGGTCGCAGAGTTGATTTCGGTTCCGGCGCGGTTTGAAGCGGCAATCGAGACAGCGCTCGGTGGGGCGATGCAAAACATCGTTGTTGATACCGATGCGACTGGACGTCGTCTGATTCAGGAACTCCGACGATTAAATGCCGGTCGAGCGACGTTCATGCCGCTCGCCTCACTCCAAGCACGTGAAGTTAACCGTTCAGTGCGAGAACAAGTCGGAGGGATGTCTGGATTCGTCGGGATCGCAAGTGATCTCGTGACGACGGATGAGTCGTTGACGAAATTAAAGATGAACCTGCTCGGTACGACACTCGTCGTCGAGTCACTTGAACAGGCGAACCAAATTGCCCGTTCGACAGGACATCGCTATCGTCTCGTCACGCTCGAAGGAGACGTCGTCAACGTTGGCGGTACGATGACTGGCGGAAGTCGGAAGAAGGGTACCCCATTGTTCAGTCAATCGCGTGAGCTCGACGAGTTAAAAGAGGGACTGACACGCGGGCAAGCGGTCATTCGGGAGCAGATGCGCCGCTTGGAAGATCTGAGAGCGGCGATTCAGACGCTTGATGCTACTGCTCGGACGCGGACAGAAACGATTCAAACATTACAAGGACAACTCGAACAATCGCGCGATACGTTAGCAGATGCGAACCGTCATCTTGCTGTCATGACGTCTGAATTATCGGTTGAAGATCGACAGATGGCACGTGTACTCGAACAAGAACAAGAAGCACGTCGGATCATCGAGACGTCGGAAGTCGAAATCGCAAAATGGACGGAGCGTCAAACAGAGCTCAGACAAGCCTTAGATCGTCTCAAGGATGCGCAAGCCCGTGGCGCCGTTACGATGGACGAACTGAAGAAGGAACAAGCAGAAGCAGTTCTCGAAGAGCGGACGATTCAAATGAAACAAGCGCAACTCACGCAAGATATCGAACGCCTGACGGAACAGGTCAGTCACGCGAAGCTTGAGCGTAGTCATAAACGCCGTGACTTGCGTCATGTCCTTGAAGGATTCGACGAAGCGAAAATCGATGCCTTGCATGCGGAACAGCGTGAACAGGAACAGGAACAACAACGGGTCGAGACCGAACTCGTCGCGATCGGACAACGGATTCAAGTACAAGCAGAATCCTTGCGCTTGATCCGGATCCGCGAAGCGAAGACAAAGGACGATCAACAAACGACGAAACAGACACTCGAGCAACTTCGACTTTCTCAAGGGAAAACAAGTACACGTCTTGAGACAAGACAAGAAATGCTGGAAGAGATGGGATTACTGCTCGAACTGATTGCACCACTCGATCTATCGTATGATGAGGCGAAAGAGGAAATTCATCTGCTCAAACGCCAACTCGAAGAAATCGGCATCGTCAATATCGGTGCGATTGAGGAATTCGCGGAGGTCGATGAACGGTTTACGTTCCTGTCAGCGCAACGGGATGATCTCGTCGCTGCTAAAACGGATCTCTATGGCGTCATCGAAGAGATGGACCGAGAAGTCATTCGGTTGTTCCGTCAAACGTATGATGCTGTCCGTGAACACTTCCGGGAAACATTCCGAGAGCTATTCGGGGGCGGTGAAGCCGATCTAGTCCTCGTTGACCCGACTGATCTGTTGACGAGTGGAATTGATATTGTCGCGAAACCGCCTGGTAAGAAGCTGCAAAATTTGTCGCTCTTGTCTGGTGGAGAGCGTGCTTTGACAGCCATCGCCTTATTATTTGCGATTCTTAAGACACGTCCCGTTCCATTCTGTGTCCTCGATGAGGTCGAGGCAGCGCTCGATGAAGCGAACGTCGCGCGATTCGGCGAGTTCGTCCATCAGCTAGCACGCGAGACACAGTTCGTCATCATCACTCATCGTAAAGGGACGATGGAGGCAGCAGACGTCTTATATGGCGTCACGATGCAGCAAAACGGGATATCTGAAGTGTTATCCGTTAAACTAGAAGAGGCACGGCGTACATTAAGTGAAGAACCAAAGGAGATTAAACAATGAGTTTCTTTAAAAAACTGAAAGACCGCTTGACGACTTCGACACAAGAAGTCACGACTAAATTCACGGAAGGCTTGACGAAGACACGTGACGGATTAGCGAGTGCCGTCAATGATCTCGTCTACCGCTTCCGAGAAGTTGATGAAGACTTCTTCGAAGAGTTAGAAGAAGTGTTGATCCAAGCCGACGTCGGTGTGACGACGACGATGGATTTGGTCGAGGAATTAAAGACAGAAGTCAAACGACGTAACGTCAAGGATCCAAAACAAGTCCGAGACGTCCTCGTTGAAGTCGTTGCGAAGATGTTAGTCGAAGAAGAAGAGACAGCTCTCGATCTCGATCATGAGCTGAATGTCATCCTGTTCGTTGGTGTCAATGGCGTTGGGAAGACGACGACAATCGGGAAACTTGCGAACCGATTAAAACAAGAAGGCAAGAGCGTGATGTTAGCAGCGGGGGATACGTTCCGGGCGGGTGCGATCGATCAATTGCAAGTCTGGGGCGAACGCTCCGGTGTACCGGTCATCCGCCAAGGCGAAGGGTCCGACCCGGCTGCTGTCGTTTATGACGCCGTCCAAGCAGCAAAAGCACGTAAGGTTGATGTCCTGATTTGTGATACGGCAGGACGTCTTCAAAACAAGGTCAACCTGATGAACGAACTTGAAAAGGTCAAGCGTGTCATCGAACGTGAAATTCCAGGTGCACCCCATGAAGTGTTACTAGCACTTGACGCAACAACAGGGCAAAACGCGATGGTGCAGGCAAAAGCCTTCAAACAAGCGACGAACGTTAGCGGAATCGTTTTAACGAAGCTTGATGGAACGGCAAAAGGCGGGATTGTTCTTGCGATTAAGAACGAGCTGAATCTACCGGTGAAGTTCGTGGGTCTCGGTGAAAAAATCGATGATTTACAACCGTTTGACGCAGAACAATTCGTATATGGCCTGTTTGGCGATGTCTTTGAAGAAAAAGAAAACGTCGACACGGAAGAAAGCGCGGAATAAGCGACGTTTCATGTAAAGAAAAAAACTTGACAACACACTGTGAGGGCTGTACTATACTATCTGTAAAGGAATTTCACTTAACATTGCGGAGGTGCTCGGATGACACTTGATAAAACGAACCGGATGAATTATCTGATTGACTTTTATCAGGAGCTTTTGACGCCAAAACAACGGAATTACATGTCACTCTATTACTTAGATGACTTTTCCTTAGGTGAGATCGCCGATGAGTTTGAAGTCAGCCGACAAGCAGTCTACGACAACATAAAACGCACGGAAGCCATGCTCGAGCAGTATGAAGAACGACTATCGCTGTTCAAGAAACACGAACGGCGAAAGCAGTTACTCGATCAGCTGAAGCAATGCGACCTTCCGGGTGAAGCCCTAGTGATCATTGAGACATTGGAGCAATTAGAGTAGGAGGCATTCTTAATGGCATTCGAAGGATTATCGGAACGGCTTCAAGCCAGTCTCGCTAAAATGCGAGGTAAAGGTAAGATTTCTGAAGCAGACGTCAAAGAGATGATGCGCGAAGTTCGCTTAGCGCTACTCGAAGCCGACGTCAACTTCAAGGTCGTCAAACAATTCGTAAATGATGTAAAGGAACGTGCCGTCGGACAGGATGTCATGACGTCTTTGACGCCAGGACAACAAGTCGTCAAAATCGTCCACGATGAATTGACGAATCTGATGGGTGCAGAAGTGTCACCATTGACGCTTGCGAACCGTCCTCCGACCGTCATCATGATGACGGGTCTGCAAGGGGCAGGTAAAACAACGACAACGGGTAAACTTGCCAATCATTTACGTAAAAAACATAATCGTAGTCCTTTGCTTGTTGCGGCGGATATTTATCGTCCGGCAGCAATCAAACAATTAGAGACACTCGGAAAACAATTGGAGTTACCGGTCTTCTCGATGGGAGATCAGGTTAGTCCACAAGAAATCGTTACCGGTGCACTCGATTATGCAAAAGAGCATCATCACGATATCGTGTTGATCGATACGGCAGGTCGCTTACACGTCGATGAGGAACTGATGCAGGAACTCGTTGATGTGAAGGAGATCGCCAAACCGCATGAAATCTTCCTAGTCGTCGATTCGATGACGGGTCAGGATGCCGTCAACGTCGCAGAGAGCTTCAACGAGAAGCTTGGCGTAACGGGAGTCGTTCTGACGAAGCTCGACGGAGATACGCGAGGTGGTGCAGCACTCTCCATCAAGGCAGTCACCGGAGCACCGATTAAGTTCGTCGGTCTTGGAGAGAAGCTCGATGCCATCGAACCATTCTATCCCGAGCGGATGGCGTCTCGGATTCTAGGCATGGGAGACATGCTGACACTGATTGAAAAAGCAGAGTCACAAATGGACGCTACGCGTGCCAAAGAGTTAGAAAGCAAAATGCGCGATGCATCGTTTACATTCGATGATTTCATCGAGCAGTTGCAGCAAGTGAAACAGATGGGTCCACTCGACGAACTGTTGGGAATGATCCCTGGGGCAGGTAAAGGGAAGATGAAGGGGTTGAAAAACGCCCAAATCGATGAGAAGCAACTCGTGTATGTCGAAGCGATCATCCAATCGATGACGAAACGAGAGCGGACTGAACCTGAAATCTTGAATGCGAGCCGTCGGAAGCGGATTGCCCGTGGTAGCGGACGCAGTATCCAAGAAGTCAACCGCCTCATTAAACAGTTCGAAGACATGCGGAAAATGATGAAACAATTTTCCGGACAGATGGGCAAAGGGAAAAAGAAAGGCTTTGGCCTTCCATTCTTTTAAAAGTCTTTTCTCTTTTGCTGTAACGTTGTATACTAATGAAGTTGTCAATTTGACTAAACGAAAAAATTATTTATTATTTGGAGGGACTTACGAATGGCAGTTAAAATTCGTCTTAAGCGCATGGGCGCAAAAAAATCACCTTTCTACCGTGTGGTAGTAGCAGACTCACGTGCACCACGTGATGGTCGTTTCATCGAGCAAATCGGATACTACAATCCAGTTGCTAAACCAGAAGCAGAAGTTAAAATCAACGAAGAGCTAGCTCTTAAATGGCTCTCTGAAGGTGCTAAACCTTCGGACACAGTTCGTAACCTCTTCTCACAAGCTGGTATCATGGAGAAATTCCACAACGCGAAACTCGCGAAGTAAGACATTAGGAGGTGAGCGAAAGCTTACCTCCTTTTTTTAATTTAAGAAAGGAAGTGAAACGAATGGAATGGTTGGAAATTGCGAAAATCGCTAATACGCACGGTCTAAAAGGGGAATTGAAGTTACTCGCGAGCACGGATTTCCCGGAGGAACGCTTTAAGGTCGGGAAGGAAGTCTTTCTCGGCTCTGAAGGCACGTATACACCAGTGACGATCAGTGGCTACCGGAAGCATAAACAATTCAGCATGGTGACGTTCAAAGGGATGCATCATATCAATGACGTTGAGAAGTATAAAGGATTGAAACTCTATGTCCACGCAGAAGACTTGCAGGACTTAGACGAGCATGAATTTTACTATCATGAAATCATCGGTTGTACGGTCTACGACGGTGAGACGAAAATTGGTGTCGTCTCCGATATTCTCGAGACAGGGGCGAACGATGTCTGGACGATCAAACGTGACGGGAAAAAGGATGTCTTGATTCCGTATATTGAACAAGTCGTTGCTTCCGTTGACGTCGAACAGAAACGCATCCAAATCACGCCGCTTCCGGGACTGATCGAAGAATGAACATCCGTGTATTGACGCTGTTTCCAGAAATGTTTTCAGCGCTCGATCATTCGATCGTCAAACGAGCGCAAGACGATGAACGCGTCATGCTCGAAACAATCAATTTCCGGGACTTTTCAACGAATCGGCATGGTAAGGTCGATGATTATCCATATGGTGGAGGAGCTGGCATGCTGTTGACACCTCAACCCGTCTTCGATGCGATGGCGAGCCTGCCGGAACGAAAACGACGGATCATCGTCATGACACCGACCGGTAAACGTTTTTCGCAACGGATGGCAGAAGAGTGGGCAAACGAAGAAGAACTAGTCTTCTTATGTGGTCACTATGAGGGGTTTGATCAGCGAATTCATGATCAGTTGGTGACGGATGAGGTCTCGCTCGGAGACTTTGTCTTGACGGGAGGAGAACTTGCTGCGATGACGATGATCGATGCTGTCGTCCGCCTTTTACCGGACGTCCTCGGTGCATCTGCGAGTCACGAAGATGATTCCTTCTCGACGGGGCTACTTGAATATCCGCATTATACACGTCCGGCAGAATATAAAGGGCACCGCGTACCCGATGTCTTGTTATCAGGCAACCATGCCCGGATTGAAAAATGGCGACGGGAACAGTCGCTAAAACGGACATATGAGCGTCGTCCCGATCTCCTCGTTGATGCACCGTTAACAGAAGAAGATCAGCATTATTTAGACTCGATTTCAGGATTGTCAAACGACTGAATCTATGATAAGTTAAAACATGTGGCAAAAGCCACCCATTAACGATGTTCCGCTGTCGGATGCTTGAAGCAAATGAAGATAAGAACATTGGTGAAAAAAGGAGAAATCATTCATGAACACACAACAATTGTTCCGTGAACTTACACAAGAACAAATCAAGTCAGACGTCCCTGCGTTCCGTCCTGGGGATACAGTCCGTGTACACGTTAAAGTCGTCGAGGGTACGCGTGAGCGTATTCAGCTCTTCGAAGGCGTAGTCATCAAACGTCACGGTGGCGGCATCAGTGAAACATTCACAGTCCGTAAAATTTCTTACGGAGTTGGCGTTGAGCGTGCATTCCCGCTCCACTCACCACGTGTTGCACAAATCGAAGTCGTTCGCTACGGTAAAGTCCGTCGTGCGAAACTTTACTACCTCCGTAACCTTCGTGGTAAAGCGGCGCGTATTAAAGAAATTCGTCGTTAATCATGTGAAAAAGTGGCTTGTCTCCGGACAAGCTTCTTTTTTTTGCCGTTTATGCGTATACTAGTCCTTAGGAAGAAATTGCGTTAATCAAGGGAGTGGAATTCGTGAAGGAGTTATTCAGTTGGGTAAAGGCGCTCGTCGTAGCGCTCGTCATCGCGTTCATCATTCGAACGTTCCTGTTCGTACCCGTCATCGTTGATGGGGAATCGATGATGCCAACCTTACACAATGCGGATCGAATGATCGTTAATAAGGTCCCGTACTATTTTAATGAACCAGAAAGAGGCGATATCGTCGTCTTCCATGCAACGGAAACTCGAGATTACATCAAACGGGTCATCGCTGTTCCAGGAGATACGATGTATTACAAAGACGATACGTTGTATGTCAACGATAAGAAAGTAGCTGAACCGTATTTGAAAGAATACAAAGCCCAGATGAGTGGTGTTCCATTGACGGAAGACTTCACGCTTGAAGAGCGAACAGGTGAAACGACTGTTCCGAAAGGGAAAGTATTCGTCATGGGAGACAACCGTCAAAATTCAAAAGATAGTCGTGATATCGGTTTCGTGGATGAAGAACAAATCGTCGGAACGACGAACTTCGTCTTCTATCCATTCAATGATGTACGTTCTGTCGATTAAAACGAAAGAAGATGAGACGCTTGCCGTTAAAAGTAAGCAGCTCATCTTCTTTTCTCGTCTTAAGTTGCGTATACTAGGGAGTGGATGTTTTTTCATGTATCGTATGATCAGCAAGAAGTCCAGGAATATATGAACGAGGTGAAGGATATGACGATTCAATGGTTCCCCGGTCACATGGCCAAAGCACGTCGGGAAGTCACAGAAAAATTAAAGTTGATCGATGTGGTGATCGAACTCGTCGACGCACGTCTTCCGATGTCGAGCCGTAATCCGATGGTCGAACAGATCACGGCAGGTAAGCCGCGATTGATTGTCCTCAACAAAGCGGATATGGCAGACAAACGAGTGACGGAACAATGGATGCAGGCATTACGAGCAGATGGTGTCGATGTCGTCGCGGTCGACGCGAAGCACAATAAAGGATTGAATCAAATCCATGAAGGCGCTTTACGACTAATGAAAGAAAAACATGCACGGATGCGGGAGAAAGGTCGGAATCCGAGTGCGATTCGTGCCTTGATCATTGGTATTCCAAACGTCGGGAAATCGACGCTCATCAATCGACTTGCCGGCCGAAATATCGCCATCACCGGTGACCGTCCAGGTGTGACGAAACGCCAGCAGTGGATCAAGATGAAAACAGGTGAGATGGAATTACTTGATACACCAGGAATTCTCTGGCCGAAGTTCGACGATCAAGTCGTCGGCTATCGTCTAGCAGCAACAGGAGCGATCAAAGATGATATCTTAAACATCGACGATATCGCGCTATTTGCCCTTCGTGAGCTAAAGACACGGTATCCGGAGCAGTTACGTGAGCGTTATCGACTCGACGAAGTATCGGGAGAAGCGGTTGATGTACTCGAAGCAATCGGTAAAAAACGTGGTTTCGTCTCAGGCGGTTATGTCGATTTCGAACGGACGAGCGAAATGCTTCTGCATGAACTGCGAACGGAAAAGCTCGGTCGGGTGACGCTTGAAACAGTCGAAGAGTGGGAAACGCATGCATAACGGACTTGGACATCCTTTGATGTCCAAGTTTTTTTCAAAGGAGCAGGATGTATGAAAATAGCCGAATTAAAAGAACGATTGCAAAAAGCAACACTAGAAGAATTTATTCAACTGAAGCAGGAACTGGCGACAGATGCGCGAAAAGGGGTGCATACACTGTTTCATCAGACAGAGCGACGATTTGCGCTTGAAGAGCAGCAACGGATCGATTTCAAGGAACGACTCGCATTTGAAGACGAATATCGTCAACAAGGGTACGTTCGAATTGCAGGAGTGGACGAAGTCGGACGAGGTCCACTAGCTGGTCCTGTCGTCGCAGCAGCTGTCATCTTACCAGACGGTTTCTATCATCCGGGACTAACGGATTCAAAACAGATGAGTAAAGGACAGCGACAAGCGGCACTTAAGCATTTGCAAGACGTCGCAGAGATTGCGATCGGCATCATCGAACCGGCTGAAATCGACGAAATCAATATCTATCAAGCATCGAAACAGGCGATGCAAAATGCTCTACGTCAATTGCAACCGGATGCCTTACTCGTCGATGCGATGACACTCGACGACGATATACCACAACTCTCTCTCATCAAAGGAGATGCGCGAAGTGTCTCAATTGCTGCTGCAAGTGTCGTTGCGAAAGAGACACGAGATGCGATGATGGAACAATACGCGATCGAGTATCCGGGATACGGATTTGAAACACACGCAGGTTACGGAACACCGATACATTTACAAGCGCTCGATACACTGGGCGTCACACCGATTCACCGGAAAACATTCCGTCCTGTCAAAGAACGTCTCTAGGAGGGGTCGAGCATGCAAATCGAACATCGTGCCTTACTTCCATTTAAAATCATCGATCATGCGAACCTGCCGTTACGGGAAGGAGCAAACATCGTCGGTAAAGTATTGAAACTGTTGCCGGACGGATTGATGGAACTCCAAGTCGGTCAACGCGTCTTGACGGCTGGGACAACGGCTGAACTAAAAGAAGGGAACATGTATCGCTTTCAAGTCGTTTCAGCAGAGGGACAACCGGTCTTAAAAATCATCTCGACCGAGTCTGTTCCGCAAAAGTCGGCTCTACCACAGTTACTCGATTCCTTTTTACAACGTCAGACGGTACCGACTGCGGAAACACGTGAACTCCTAAAGCAAATCGGTCAACCGGTAACAGAAGGAGAAGCAAAGCAGCTAAAGCACGCTCTTACCGAACTCGTTCAACTGGCAAAGGGCGACGAGACAGGTCGAACGCTTGATCGAAAGACGAGTGATCAGATTTTAGCGCAACAACTCGTTCAAGCAACAAACGAAGCAGGAAAAGGAGTCTATTTATTTCAATTACCTCAATTTGGACCTTTCGAAGATGTCGATCTCATGATGGAAGCACCGTTCGAACGGACGTTTGATCCAAATCATGCCCGCGTCGTGTTATATCTTCAATTACCGGCGCTCGGTGAGGTCGCTGTTGACGTCTTGATCGCAGACCGGAATATTTCGATTTCCGTTTTTCATCCGAATGCGCACGTCAATACGTTCATGCAAGCCTACACACCTCAAATCCAGACTCGTCTAGAGGAACAAGGCTATGTATTGACGCGATTCGATTGGGTCGAACAGACGAAAGAGCGCGTACCGCATGATATCTCAACGCGTAATGGAAGGGTGGATCTTCATATATGAAAAAAGTAATAGCTCTATCATACGAAGAACAGATGCATGCCCCAAAAGTCGTCGCTAAGGGATCGGAACATATCGCGGAACGGATTTTAGAAGAGGCATTAAAACATGATATTCCGATTCGACAGGACGAAACGTTGATGACGTTACTAGACGCTGTCCAAGTATCGGAACAGATTCCAGAAGAACTGTATGGTGTCATCGCTGAGTTATTCGCCTTTTTATATCGTCTCGATCAAGATGAAATTCTGAAAAAATAAAGCTTTCGGTCGATAACGATAGACAGCGCTTCCAATTTTAACTACAATGAAAGAGCCGAAACTAAAGGGGTTAAGGGGGATTTTTTCATGAATGTACATGAGTATCAGGCAAAAGAATTACTTCGTTCGTACGGTGTACCCGTACCAAACGGAATCGCAGCCTTCACCGTCGAAGAGGCGGTCGATGCATCAGAACAATTGTCAGGCCCGATTAAAGTCGTCAAAGCTCAAATTCACGCGGGGGGACGCGGTAAAGCAGGTGGCGTCAAGCTTGCGAAATCGCAAGAAGAAGTGAAGGAATATGCGACGGAGTTACTCGGCAAAACGCTCGTCACGCACCAAACAGGTCCAGAAGGAAAAGTCGTTCAACGTCTTCTCGTCGAAGAAGGTTGTGCGATTGACAAAGAATACTATCTTGGAATCGTACTTGATCGTGTGACAGGACGTGTTGTCATCATGGGATCAAGCGAAGGTGGTATGGACATCGAAGAGGTGGCGGAAGCGACACCAGAAAAAATCATCAAAGAAGTCGTTGATCCTGCGGTTGGTCTTCAAGGATTCCAAGCGCGTAAACTTGCGTTCGCAATGGGTGTTCCAGTGAAGCTCGTCAACAAGTTCGTCGGCATGGTCACGAAACTCTACAACTTCTTCGTCGACAAGGATTGTTCGATCGCAGAAATCAACCCACTCGTTACGACGAAGGATGGCGAAGTCCTTGCATTAGATGCGAAGTTGAACTTCGATTCAAACGCGTTGTATCGTCATGCGGATATCGTAGCGTTACGTGATGAAACAGAAGAAGATCCACGTGAAGTCGAAGCGTCGAAAAGTGATTTGAACTACATCGCGCTCGATGGAAACATCGGTTGCCTCGTCAATGGTGCGGGTCTTGCTATGGCAACGATGGATATCATCAAACACTTCAGTGGTGATCCTGCAAACTTCCTCGATGTCGGTGGTGGTGCGACAAAAGAGAAAGTTACAGAAGCATTCAAACTGATCTTATCAGATGAGAACGTCAAAGGGATTTTCGTCAACATCTTTGGTGGAATCATGAAATGTGACGTCATCGCAGAAGGTATCGTTGCGGCGACAAAAGAAGTCGGTCTCGAATTGCCACTCGTCGTTCGTCTTGAAGGGACGAACGTTGATGCAGGGAAACAAATTCTCAAAGATTCAGGTCTAGCGATTACAGCAGCTACATCAATGGCAGACGGCGCAGAAAAAATCGCTGCGCTCGTGAAGTAAGGGGGAGCTAAAGATGAGTATTTGGGTGAACGAATCGACGAAAGTCATTATTCAAGGGATTACTGGTAACCAAGGGATGTTCCACGGTGAACAGATGATCGACTACGGCACAAACCTCGTAGGCGGTGTCACACCAGGAAAAGGCGGTACGGAAGTACTCGGTGGTGTTCCTGTTTTTGATACGGTCGCACAAGCGGTCGAAAAAACGGGTGCGAACGCATCAATCATCTACGTTCCACCAGCATTCGCAGCGGATGCAATCATGGAAGCAGCAGATGCGAACATCGTGTTGATCATCTGTATCACGGAAGGTATTCCAGTTCTTGATATGGTCAAAGTAAAACGTTACCTCGAAGGCAAACCAGTTCGTCTTATCGGACCGAACTGCCCTGGCGTCATCACTCCAGGTGTCGCGAAGCTTGGTATCATGCCAGGATATATCCATACACCAGGTCATGTCGGTATCGTCTCACGTTCTGGGACTTTGACATATGAAGCTGTCCATCAATTGACGACAGCAGGCATCGGTCAATCGACAGCTGTTGGTATCGGGGGCGACCCGGTCAATGGAACGGACTTCATCGATACGCTCAAAGCGTTCAATGAAGATCCAGAAACAAAAGCTGTCATCATGTTAGGGGAAATCGGTGGAACAGCTGAAGAAGAAGCGGCTGAGTGGGTCAAAGCGAACATGACGAAACCAGTCATTGGTTTCATTGGTGGTCAAACAGCTCCTGCCGGCAAACGGATGGGTCACGCAGGTGCGATCATCTCTGGCGGTAAAGGAACAGCTGCTGAAAAAATCAAGACACTCCGTGCAAACGGAATCGAAGTGGCAGAAACACCAGCTGTCATTGGTGAGACGTTAATCCGTGTCATCAAAGAAGCAGGGATCTATGACGAGTGCGTGACGAACAGCACAGTCAAATAAATCAAAAAAAGAAGCTGTCCTGATCAAATCAGGACGGCTTTCTTCTATATAAATAAGAAGCTTAAATAAGGAGCGCTGATCTCATGAAACGTGAACTGTATGTCCGCTTCGCCATGTGTCAGGTACCCTACACGATTGTCCAATTGATTGAGCAATTCGGAATCGTTCCAAGTCATGAATTACCCGTTTCGACGCGTCTTCGAAAACGGTATGAACAAGCACTACAGCTTGATTGGATCGAAGAGTCGATTCTAGTCAAAGGAGATCCGCTGTTTCCGACTGTGTTACTGACGATCCCTCAACCTGTCTATGCCCTCTTTTACCGCGGTGACCCGTCCCGCCTAACTCTTCCACGCGTCAGTATCATCGGTAGTCGAACCCCTTCACCGCAACACCTTTCCCGCATGCGTTTCCTGCAACCTTTCTTTCACCCAGATCTCGCCACCGTTTCCGGAGGTGCCTATGGCATCGATGCCCTCGTTCATCGTCTATCCTTAAAACATCAGCAGACAACGATTGCGGTTCTTGCTGGCGGACTTGATCGTCTATATCCCACTTCCCATGCTACTCTTTTTGAACGGATCCTCTCAAACGGTCTTCTTCTCTCCGAATATCCATCCGGAACTCCTATTCAAAAATTTCAATTTCTAGAACGGAATCGCATCATCGCCGGATTGTCCCCCTCGTTGATCATCGTAGAAGCGGCGAAACGAAGCGGTACGATGAATACTGCCAGTCACGCGCTTGATCAAGGAAAAGATGTCTATTGTTTGCCGGGTTGTCCCACGGAATCGTTCTTTAACGGAACGAATCAATTGATCGCAGAAGGAGCGATTCCACTCCTTAATCCGGAAGAAGTTTCAAAAAGTATTCGGCTGAACGTTGACAAATGGGAATCGAGACTACTATGATAAGTGAGATTAAAATACGAGTACGCCTCTAATAGGGAGCGATTGCAATGGCAAAATATCTAGTAATCGTCGAGTCACCCGCTAAGGCAAAAACCATCAAACGTTATCTCGGATCCAACTATACCGTGAAAGCGTCGATGGGGCACGTCATTGACTTGCCGAAAAGCCAAATGGGAGTCGACGTCGAACATGACTATGAACCGAAATATATCACGATCCGTGGTAAAGGTCCGGTCTTAAAAGAACTCAAGACGGCTGCGAAAAAAGTACAAAAAATCTATCTCGCAGCTGACCCCGACCGTGAAGGGGAAGCGATCGCATGGCATTTAGCTAAAGCACTAGGCGTTGATGAATCAACGGAATGCCGCGTCGTCTTCAACGAAATCACGAAGGATGCCATCAAGGATTCGTTCAAGCGACCACGCAAGCTCAATTATGATCTTGTCGATGCACAGCAAGCCCGTCGTATCTTGGACCGCCTTGTTGGTTACAGTATGAGTCCGTTATTATGGAAGAAGATTAAAAAAGGATTATCTGCGGGACGCGTACAGTCCGTTGCCGTCAAGATGATCATCGATCGGGAACAAGAAATCAACGCGTTCATGCCTGAAGAATACTGGACGATCAAACTCGAACTCGATGCAAACGGTGAAAAGCTCGAAGCGAACTTCTACGGAGTCGATGGCAAGAAGCGTGAACTTCATTCGCAAGAAGAAGTCGATCAAATCTTGAATCAACTCTCAGAAGACTTCACAGTTGATTCCGTCACGAAAAAAGAGCGGAAACGGAATCCAGCGTTACCATTTACGACGAGTTCTTTGCAACAGGAAGCAGCACGTAAGCTGAACTTCCGAGCGAAGAAGACGATGATGATTGCACAACAGCTATACGAAGGAATCGAAATTGGAAAAGAAGGTACAGTCGGTTTGATTACGTATATGCGTACCGATTCGACACGGACGTCAGATTCGGCGAACCTCGAAGCACACGGGTTCATTGAGCAGGCGTACGGAAAAGAATACATCGCAAGCGAGAAACGTAAAGAAAAGAAATCAGCGAACTCACAGGATGCGCACGAAGCGGTTCGTCCGACTTCGACAATGCGTGAACCACAACTCGTTAAATCGTATCTATCGCGTGACCAATTCCGTTTATATAAGCTGATCTGGGAACGATTCGTCGCAAGTCAGATGGCGCCAGCAATTCTCGATACCGTCAAAATTGACCTTGTCTCGAACGATGTCATGTTCCGTGCGAACGGATCAACTGTTAAATTCCCAGGCTTCATGAAGGTTTACATCGAAGATACCGATGATGAGGCCGTCACCGACGTCAAGGAAGGATTACTTCCTCCACTTGATGAAGGGGAAGAGTTGAAACGATCAGCGATTGAACCGAAGCAACACTTTACTCAACCACCACCACGTTATACGGAAGCACGTCTTGTCCGGGCGATGGAAGAACTCGGAATTGGTCGTCCGTCGACGTATGCGCCGACACTTGATACGATCCAAAAAAGGGGTTATGTGACACTCGAGGAGAAAAAGTTTTTACCAACGGAACTTGGTGAACTCGTCATCGATATGATCAGCGACTATTTCCAGGAGTTCATCACCGTCCAGTTCACGGCTGACATGGAAGCTTTACTCGATGCGATCGAAAAAGGCGACATGCAGTGGACAGAAGTCGTCGATCCAATCTATAAATCCTTTGCGAAACGTCTGACACGAGCGGAAGCAGAGATCGAGAAGATTGAAATCAAAGATGAACCAGCTGGAGAAGATTGTGAAGTCTGTGGTCATCCGATGGTCATAAAGATGGGACGTTATGGTAAGTTCATGGCGTGCTCGAATTTCCCAGAGTGTCGTAACACGAAACCAATCCAAGTCGAGATTGGTGTGAAGTGTCCGACATGTGGAACAGGTGATATCGTCGAACGACGAAGTAAAAAAGGACGTTTGTTCTACGGTTGTTCGAACTATCCGGAGTGTGAGTTCGTCTCATGGGATAAACCGGTCGAAGAACCATGTCCGGTATGTAGTAGTATGATGGTACAAAAGAAAATCAAGAACGGTGTGAAAGTAGAATGTACATCTTGTGGACATCATGAAACACGCATCGATCAGGAGCAAGAGGAGGAATGACCGTTGAAACGTGTAACGGTAATCGGCGCGGGACTTGCAGGTTCTGAAGCAGCATGGCAACTTGCAAAACGCGGCGTACAAGTAGATTTATATGAAATGCGGCCTGTCAAACAGACACCCGCGCACCATACAGACCAATTCGCTGAACTCGTCTGTTCGAACTCACTTCGAGCAAATCAGCTGACGAACGCAGTTGGTGTCTTAAAGGAAGAGATGCGTCAGCTCGATTCCTTGATCATGAAAGCAGCAGACTTAGCGAGCGTTCCAGCAGGTGGAGCACTTGCTGTCGATCGGCACGACTTCGCAGGATATGTGACGGAAACGTTGAAAAACCACCCGAACGTTACCGTCCATCATGAAGAAATCGAAGCGATTCCAGATGGTCCGACGATCGTCGCGACGGGTCCGTTGACGAGTGCGGCATTATCGGAATCACTTAAACAATTCACAGGTGAAGATTACCTATACTTCTTCGATGCAGCGGCACCGATTCTCGATGGAGACACGATCGATCGTGAGAAGGTTTACCTGAAATCACGATATGATAAAGGCGAAGCTGCCTACTTGAATTGTCCAATGACGGAAGAAGAATTCCAGCTCTTCTATGATGAGCTGATCAATGCGGAAGTCGTTCCATTGAAGGAATTTGAAAAAGAGATTTACTTCGAGGGCTGTATGCCATTTGAAGTTCTCGCTTCACGCGGACCGAAAACACTCTTGTTTGGACCGATGAAGCCAGTTGGACTTGAAGATCCGAAGACAGGCAAACGACCATATGCTGTCGTTCAATTGCGTCAGGATAACTCAGCTGGAACATTGTTCAACCTTGTCGGCTTCCAGACACATTTGAAATGGGGCGAACAAAAGCGGATCATTCGCTTGATTCCTGGTCTTGAGAATGCAGAAATCGTCCGTTATGGTGTCATGCACCGTAACACGTTCGTCAACTCACCGAATTTGTTGAAACCAACGTATCAGACACGTACACGTGACGACTTGTTCTTTGCTGGTCAAATGACAGGTGTCGAAGGGTACGTCGAGTCAGCAGCGTCCGGTTTGACGGCAGGAATCAATGCGGCACGTCTCGTCAATGAGGCGGAACCGGTTACGTTCCCGCAGGAAACGATGATGGGTGCGATGTCGCACTATATCACGACGACGGAAGGGAAGAACTTCCAGCCAATGAATGCCAACTTCGGATTGGTACCAGCACTCGTCGGTCATCCGGTTCGGATGAAAAAACCTGAGAAGTATGCGCTCTACGCAGAGCGAGCACTTGAAGCGATCAAAGATTTCACGGATATGTGATTTTTGATGGGGAGAAAGGCGTGATTTAGCGCTCTTTCTCCCCATTTCTTAATTTGTCATAAAAGCGTGATAATTTCGTTAATTTTTCGGTTTTTGGTCTATTGTCAGACTACTTGGTCTGTGCTATGCTAAGGGCGATTCGAGAATGAAATGGTCAGAAGGGGGCGCATTCATGGGGATAGACACTGCTTTTGAGCGACTGCTAGAAGATTTCATGCGGTATGTTCATATTGAACGTCAATTATCTCCGAATACAGGTCGCTCTTATGATCAAACACTTCGACAATACGCCGCTTTTTGCCGCGATCATCAGTTACGATCGATTGAATTGGCAAGTGCACGGCGTTATTTGTATGCTCTTTACGATCAGGAGCTGGCGCGAGCAACGATTGCGCAAAAAGTTTCCTGCCTCAAACAATTTGGTCGTTTTTTGACACGTGACACCGATGAACCTAATCCATTCGATGGATTAAAAGCACCAAAACGACAACAAGGACTTCCGACATTCCTTGTCCCAACGGAATATGAACGTTTCCTCGATGCGTTTCGATCGAGTGATACGCTTGGTAACCGGAATGTCGCGTTAGTGGAACTTTTATATGCGACGGGTATGCGAGTCAGCGAGGTCGTTCAACTGGATCTTCGTGATCTCGCAACTGATCATTCCTACGTCCATGTGTATGGAAAAGGTGGGAAAGAGCGCATTGCGCCAATTGGAACCTTTGCGAAAGATGCATTAGAACTGTACTTACCATCACGAGATCCAGTTGCAGGTCATGAGCAAGCATTGTTCTTGTCTCATTCAGGACGTCGATTGACGACGGATGCGATTCGGAAAATCATGAAAAAAGGGGAACAACTCGTTGGGAAACATGTGACACCCCATGCGCTTCGTCATAGTTTCGCGACGGATCTGCTAGAAAGAGGAGCCGATTTGCGAGCGGTCCAGGAGCTACTTGGACATGCATCTCTTTCGACGACCGGTCAGTATACACACGTAACAACGGAACGATTACGACATGTTTATCAACAAGCACATCCTCGTGCCTAAGGGAGGAAACATTGATGTTTCATGCAACGACGATTTTTGCGATTCAACATAACGGACAATCCGCGATGAGTGGAGACGGACAGGTGACTTTCGGAAACCAGGTCATCATGAAGAAAAGTGCGAAAAAAGTACGGCGCCTCTATGGTGGCAAAGTCATTGCCGGATTTGCTGGAAGTGTCGCGGACGCGTTTACACTCTTTGAAAAATTCGAAGCGAAGCTTGAAATGTATAACGGGAACTTACAACGGGCAGCTGTTGAACTGGCGAAGGAATGGCGGGGCGATAAGATGTTGCGTCAACTAGAAGCACTCTTACTCGTCATGGATGGAACACATCTGTTACTTGTATCCGGAAACGGAGAAGTCATCGAACCGGATGACGGCATTCTCGCGATCGGTTCAGGTGGTAATTATGCGCTTGCTGCAGGTCGCGCGTTAGCTCGACACACAAGTCATCTCACGGCAGAAGAAATCGCTCGTGCGGCGCTTGAGACGGCTGGAGAACTCTGTGTCTTTACGAACGATCAAATCATCTTAGAAACGATCGGAGGCAATGACCATGCATGAATTGACGCCAAGACAAATCGTCGAGAAGTTGAATGAACATGTCATCGGACAAGCTGATGCTAAACGTGCGGTGGCGATCGCTTTACGTAATCGATACCGTCGACAATTACTCGATGCATCGATGCGGGATGAAGTCACGCCAAAAAATATCCTGATGATCGGACCTACCGGTGTCGGAAAAACAGAGATTGCGCGACGTCTCGCGAAACTCGTCCGAGCGCCGTTCGTCAAAATCGAAGCGACGAAGTTCACGGAAGTAGGATATGTCGGTCGCGACGTAGAATCGATGGTACGAGATCTTGTGGAAGCGTCTCTACGTCTTGTCAAAGATGAGAAAAAAGAAGCGCTTAAAGATCGGGCGGAGGCAGTGGCGAACGAACGAATCGTTGATGCGTTGTCTGGCAAAAAAGCGTCATCTGGTCTCGGTGGTGGAACGAATCCGTTTGAGATGTTGTTCGGTGGGAACCAAAAGCAACAAGAGCCAGATACATCGGAAGCAACAGCTGATCGTTCGCTACTCCGTCAGCAATTGCTGACAGGTCAACTCGAAGATCGAATGATCGAGGTCGATGTTGAAGAACGTCAAGTTGATTTATTTTCCGGACAACAAGGCATGGAGGGGCTCGCAAATCTTCAGGATATGCTTGGACAAGTCATGCCGAAGAAAACGAAGAAGCGCCAGCTTACTGTTAAGGAAGCACGTCCGATTTTGACCGCAGAAGAAGCGGAACGATTGCTTGACTTAAATGAAGTTCATGACGAAGCGGTCCGCCGTGCAGAACAAATGGGTATCATTTTCGTTGATGAGATTGATAAGATTGCGACAAAGGGACATGATTCAGCAGGTGTTTCACGAGAAGGTGTTCAACGAGATATTTTGCCGATCGTTGAGGGATCGACGATCGTCACGAAATATGGACCAGTCAAGACGGATCATATCTTGTTTATCGCTGCCGGTGCATTCCATATGGCGAAACCATCTGATCTGATTCCTGAACTCCAAGGTCGTTTCCCGATCCGTGTCGAACTCGACAGTTTGACGGAAGATGACTTTGTTAAAATTTTAACTGAACCGAATCAAGCATTACTCAAACAATATAAAGCATTACTAGGGGCAGAGCACGTTCATGTCACCTTTACAGAAGAAGCCATTCGTGAAATTGCACGGATTGCTGCACAAGTGAACGATGAGACGGATAATATCGGAGCGCGGCGCTTGTATACGATCATGGAGCGCGTGCTCGAGGAATTATCTTTCGAAGCAGCAGATATGCCGGAAACGGATGTGACGATCACGCCACAATACGTGACGGATCGAGTTGGAAAAGTAGCAGATGATCGTGACTTAAGTCAGTTCATCTTATAAAGTGGAGGAAGAAAAAATGAATTTATTGGCGAAAACGCGGAAGCTGAATACGATGTTACAACAGGAAGCGAGCACACATGTTGATTTCAAGGTCATGGCTGACCGTCTCAGTGAAGTCATGGAATCAAACACATTCATCGTAAGTCGGCGCGGTAAGTTACTGGGTATCGCAATCAAGCAACAAATCGAAAATGACCGGGTCCGTGGTTTCTTAGAAGAACGTCAATTCCCGGAAGATTACACGAAAAAATTATTTAACGTCACGGAAACGACGGCAAACATTGCCATCGATAGCGAACATACGGCATTCCCGGTCGATAACCGTGACACGTTCGAAACGTCGAAAACGACGATCGTACCAATCATCGGTGGTGGAGAACGCCTTGGTACGCTTGTCCTCGGTCGTATGGTTGAAGACTTCAACGAAGAAGACCTCGTGCTGGCAGAGTATGGTGCGACAGTCGTCGGGATGGAGATCCTTCGTGAAAAGGCTCATGAGGCGGAAGATAAAGCACGGAAGAAAGCTGTCGTTCAGATGGCGATCAATTCACTGTCTTATTCGGAACTCGAAGCGATTGAGCATATCTTCGAAGAGCTTGAAGGAAATGAAGGGTTACTCGTCGCTTCAAAGATTGCGGATCGTGTCGGTATTACTCGTTCCGTCATCGTCAATGCGCTTCGTAAGCTCGAAAGTGCAGGAGTCATCGAGTCACGTTCGCTCGGGATGAAGGGAACATACATCAAAATCTTAAACGATAATTTCCTATATGAATTAGAACGAATTAAATCGAACTAAAAAGGGAATTGCTGCTTATAGAGAGAAGACCTAGTTAAGCACTAGGTCTTCAGATTGTAGACAAACCCTCATTTCGTGATCGAAATGAGGGTTTGTTGTATGTATTGATCACCAAAATGTTAAAGACACGTGGATTCCCATAGGAATCCCAAGACCAATTTGCAAGCTTTTTGAGGTTCAGGGCAATGAAAGTAAGCATCGCTTGAAGCGTCGTTTTTTTCACTCCGCGGTAGCGGGTCCAACGCATGCCATGCTTCTCTTTCGCGTCTGCGAAGACACGTTCGATTGTTTCCTGACGTTTTCGATACAACGCTCGATTCACATCTGTATGTCTGAGATGCTCGACTTCGTCCATCGCTTCTTGCCAGAGATGACGGAGGATGACTTTTCTATGGTCACGACTCTTCGTACACTGTGAAAGGAGTAGACATGCCTCGCAAATACGAGGATCAGAGACATACTCCCGGTATCCCTCCCGTGTCGTCGTCCGGTAACGGAGGACTTGGTTGTTCTCACAAAGATAACAGTCATAGTATTCGTCATAAAAGAAGTCCTTCTTCTTTAACATCCCTTTTACCCCTCCGGGGCGTGTATAAGGGAAGACTGCTAGAATATCTTGTTCGCGAAGACGGCGAGCAATCGGAATCGTCTTATAGGCAGCATCGGCAACGACGGCGAATGGTTTCCCGAAGTGTTCCGTGACAGTTTGAAGAAGAGAAGGGAAGACGACACTATCGTGGACATTGCCGGGTGTCACGATCATCCCTAGGACAAAACCATGTCGATCACAGGCGGTATGACACGAATAAGCGAATTGCTTCTCACGTTCCCCCTTCACGTAATAGCCGCTCTCCGGATCTGTCGTACTCTCCTTTATCTGACGTTCTTCAACACTCTTCGTCTTGGGGGTGAAGGGCTTTTTTCCATGGAGGATCCGATCCTCGTTGACTTCTTGATCGAGTTCGTCTTTGTACTGTTGGGCAGCGCGTCGAACGAGCTTCTTCTTGTACTTCCGTTTGTTTGCGTTCGCCTTGATATGGGTGGAGTCGATGAACAGGACCAAAGGGTCCACAAATCCAGCTTCGACCCCCTGGGTGAGCACGCGATAAAAAATACTTTCGAAGACGTCCGTACCCTGAAAGCGACGGACGTAGTTCTTCCCAAACGTAGAGAAATGGGGTACCTTTTCATCCAGCCCAAGACCTAAAAACCAACGGTACGCCACATTAGTCTCAATCTCTTTGATAGTACGTCGCATGGAAGGAATACTGAATACATATTGGAGAAGTGCCATTTTAATTAACAGAACGGGGTCGATGCTTGGTCTACCGGTGTTTTCGCTATACAATTTCTCGACGGCACGGTAGATGAAGTCGACATCGATGACCGCATCAATTTTGCGCACAAGATGGTCCTGCGGGACCAGTTGTTCCAATGTGATGGTGACATGTTCTGATCGATGATGGTGATCTCTCTTACCCATCATTGGAAGTCCTCCTCCTTCTTCGTTTTTACTTTTTTTATACCCAGAAGAAAGAAGGAAGAAGCGTGTTGTTCACTCGAAATCGCTTCCTAGGGAAAAACAAGCAGGAGCGCCCCTGCAACGAAGTGAAGCGACGCGATGCTTGTCCCAGGAAAACGATTCGAGATGAACAAAAAAAGCGCAATCCTTCTCGTTAAGAGAAAAATTACGCTTTGTCTTCAGACTGAAGACCTAGCTAAGCACTAAGTCTTTTTTTGTTTGACTAGGTATTATTTATCATTTTTATAAGAAAAGGGAATAAAAAACAGATTAATAACATCTCATTACCCTATTTTTCAAAAAACTTCTTTTCAAACATTGACCTATTTGTTTCAATTATTTCAGATATGTTACTAACGACTTACTTTTTGTCGTGAATTTAAATATAGTTTCCATGAGTGGAGGAAAGAAGATGAATTGGTTAGGGTCTGACTATAACGTAATGACACAGGCTGTCAATCGAACGGTTATGGCACAGGAAGTCATCGCTAAGAACATCTCGAATGTCGATACGCCTGGGTATAAGGCAAAGCGTGTCACGTTTGGAGATGTGCTCGATTCAGAGATGAAAATGAGTTTAAAGCGACATGCAACAATCGGAACTTCTGGTAGCATCGTCGATCGACCAAATACGATGCGTAACGATGGAAATGGTGTCGATATCGATCTTGAGATGTCTGAATTATCACGCAATCAAATTGAGTACGAGGCGTTGGTCGAACAGTTGAATCGCAAATTCTCTGGCATTCAGTCTGTTATCCGAGGAGGAAAGTAATCGATGAGTATGTTCAACGGATTTCATACGTCTGCGTCTGGGCTTACTGCCCAGCGTTTGCGGCTCGATACAGTCTCGGCAAACATCGCCAATGCTCAAACGACACGTGGTGAGCTCGTCAATGGACAGTGGCAACCGTATGCGAGAAAACTCGCTGTGTTGAAAGAGACCGCCAATGGTGTCACGGTCAGTGAATTGAAGAAGGATCCTGAACCATTCAAATTAGAATATAATCCGACGCATCCAGATGCGGATGAACTCGGGTACGTCAAGATGCCTAATGTCGATCTATTGAAAGAAATGGTCGACATGATGGGCGCGACACGCTCTTACGAAGCGAACGTAACGGCTTTGAACGCGACAAAAGCGATGCTCGTCAAAGCGATGGAGATTGGTAAATAAGTAGAGGAGATGACGGGATGGCAATTCAACCTATTCAAAACATGCAGATGGTACTACCCACGCAGACAGTCGCTAAGACGACACCAAGTGATTTTAGTGAGGTGCTCAGCGAAGCGATGAACGGACTGAATGCAACGCAACACGCCTCATCTCAAGCTCGTGTCGATCTCGCGACAGGGAAGACGACGGATTTACATAACATCATGATTAAAACAGAAGAGGCATCGCTTTCTATGCAACTCGCCCTTGAAGTCCGTAACAAAGGCATCGAAGCATACCAAGAAATGATGCGTATGCAACTGTGACTGTTAAGGAAAGCGTGGGAGATGTTGAATGAACGAACGTTTAAAAGCTCGATTAGGAGCTATGAATACGACATGGAAAGAATGGTCACTTGCGAAAAAATCGACGATTTTAGGAATCATCGTCGTCGTTTTAGCGGCGTTGATAGTTGCGATCATCTGGTTATCTAAACCAACGATGACGCCTCTTTATTCGAAGCTATCCCCTCAAGAGGCAGGGCAAGTGACGGAAAAGCTAAATGAAGATGGAATCGCATCGGAAGTCGTCACTGAAGCAAATGGTGTGACGATACTTGTTCCAGAAGCAAACGTTGAAAACTTAAAAGTCGAATTAGCGACGGCTGGTATACCAAAATCCGGTCAAATCGACTATTCCTTCTTCAGTGAAAACGCTGGATTCGGAACGACGGATAAAGAGATGAACATTCTCGAACGCGATACGATGCAGACGGAACTTGAAAACTTGATCACACAAGTTAATGGGATCGAGTCAGCAAAAGTCATGATCACTCTCCCGGAGAAGAGTGTTTTTCTATCTGATGAAAAGGAATCTTCAACGGTTTCTGTCGTCTTGACTTCTAGCGCGGGTAGTAATCTTAACAATCAGACGGTTCAAGGGTTGTATCATTTGATTGCAAAGAGTATTCCAAACCTTAAAGAAGAAAACATTACGATCATGGATCAGTATTTTACGTATTACGAGCCAGGATCTGCTACGCAAACGGCGGGTGGAACCGATCCGATGGCGCTGAAGAAAACGACGGAAAACGATTTACGCAAGCAGATTCAGCAGATGCTATCTGTCGTTCTCGGTCCACAAAAAGCACTCGTTTCAGTTACGGCAGATGTCGATGTCACGAAACGTCAGGAAGAACAAAAGCTTGTTGAGCCAGTAGATCCCGATAAAATCGAAGGGATCGTCACGTCTGCTGAAAAAGTAGCAGAAGCGTACACAGGCTCTGCAAATGCTGGTACAGCAGGTACGGGGCAAAATGAGACGACGAATTTCCCGGCGGGTACTGGAACGACGGGTGATACGAGTGAGAAAACACACGATATCATCAACTATGAAGTCAATCGAATCACAAAACAAATCACAGGAGCTCCTTACGAGATTCGTGATTTAGGAATTCAAATCATCGTCGAGCCACCAAAAGGTCAGAATCAGATCGATCCACAACTACAAACTGACTTACAGACGATGATGTACTCGATCATCCGGACATCATTAACGAAGACAGATGCGAAAGCAACGCTGACGGATGCAGAACTTGCCAATAAGGTCGTTGTCATGTCTCGACCATTCGCGGAAACGACGGCAGCGACGAAAACGACGACGGCAACACCGATGTGGGTTTGGTTCGCCCTTGGTGGAGCGGCAATCCTCGTCATTGGAGCAGTCATCCTCCTCATGCGTCGACGGAGAGCGAATGAAATCGAAGAACTTGAGGAATGGACACCGATTGAGACGGAAATTCCGGAATTATCAACAGAAGATACGAGCGATGGTGCAGTCAAACGCAAACAGCTTGAAAAACTCGCTGAATCCAATCCGGATGAGTTTGCGAAATTATTACGTACTTGGTTAGCGGAGGATTGATGAGATGAAGAAGCTAGAAATGAACAGTCGGGAAAAGGCTGCGATTCTCATGATTTCGTTAGGTCCTGAAGTCGCTGCCAGTGTATATAAACATTTATCGGAAGAAGAGATGGAATGGTTGACCCTTCAAATCTCAAGTATGAAACGAGTCGATCCAGAAGATAAGTTAGTCGTTCTCGATGAGTTTCATGAACTAGCGATGGCGCAAAACTACATCACTCAAGGTGGAATTGGGTTTGCTAAATCGGTTCTAGAGAAGGCGCTTGGTGAAGAAAAGGCGATGGAACTCATCTATCGCCTGACATCGACGTTACAAGTCCGACCGTTTGAGTTTGCACGAAAGGCAGACCCAAAACAGCTATTGAACTTCATTCAAAATGAACATCCGCAAACAATCGCGCTTGTTCTTGCCCATCTTGATCCTGCTAAATCAGGACAAATTCTCTCGGAGCTACCGGCAGAAGCACAATCCGATGTAGCACGACGGATTGCGACGATGGACAGAATGAACCCGGAGATCATTAGCGAAGTAGAGCAAATTCTCGAACGGAATCTGTCACAAGCAGGTATGCAAGATTTTGCGCAGTCTGGCGGTATCGAGGCGGTCGTTCAAGTATTGAACGGGGTCGACCGGACAACGGAACGAACGATTCTCGATACGCTCGAGATTCAGGATCCGGAACTCGCAGAAGAGATCAAAAAACGAATGTTCGTCTTCGAAGATATCGTCACGCTCGATGCACGGGCGATTCAGCGCATCATTCGCGAAGTATCGAACGAAGATCTACTGTTGGCACTCAAAGTATCGTCAGACGACGTCAAGGATATGGTCTACCGCAACATGTCACAACGGATGGTCGAATCGTTCAAAGAGGATATGGAATTCATGGGTCCTGTTCGTCTCCGAGACGTCGAAGAAGCACAAAGTCGAATCGTCGGAATCATCCGCCGCTTAGAAGACATGGGTGAGATCGTCGTGGCTCGTGGTGGAGGAGATGATATTGTTGTCTAACGTCATCAAACGACAAGCTGTGATTGAACGACAGGAACGAACACTCGTTCAAGTCCGAAATGCTCAGGAAGAACCGACAATCGTTCCAGATACGTTCTATGAAGAGCGGATGGCAGAAGGTCAAGCTGAACTAGAACGTCTTCGCCAGGTGATGGTTCTAGAGTTTGAACAGCGTCAGCGTGAGTTTGAACAAGAACGTCTTCAGGCATTAGAGGAAGCACGTCAGCGAGGATATGAAGAAGGACATCAGGCTGGATTTGAAACAGGACGTGCGGAAGGACAAGCAACGTTCGAAGAGCAAATCGCAACGACAAATACGTTTACTGCACGAATTGAAGAGCAAAATCAAGAGCGATTGATGCGATTGGAACATGAATTGTGTGTGCTTGGACTCCAAGTGACGCATCAGTTTCTAGAGCAGTTACATGATGAAGAAGAAGAGGCATTATACCAATTATTACATCAGTTGATCATTCAGTTCCGAGATCGTGAAAAGATCATTATCTACGCTTCACCAGCGGATTTTGAACGGGTCGTTCTGCTTGAAGAGCAGCTCCAAGGTGTTCTAGGTGCTAATGCGACGATTCAATTACGATTTGATCCAGCGCTTAAAGCACGCGATTATCGAATCGACTCGGAGAATGGAGCAATCACAGGTGGTTTGACAAGTGGCTTTGAAGCCCTACAAACCAAAATCAAAGAGGTTTTACATCATGTTTAACGTAAATGCGATTCAAGCCGCAGTTCGAGAAATTCGTCCGGAAGAACTCGTTCAGCATTCCGGAAAGGTCGTACAAGTGATTGGATTGATGATTGAATCACGTGGACCAACGGCTGTCGCAATCGGCGAGCGTTGTTTGATCCAAATTCAACAACGGCAGACGATTGAAGCGGAAGTCGTCGGTTTTAGAGAAGGTCACGTCCTACTTATGCCGTATGGTGAAACGACATCGATTGCTCCAGGCTCGATTGTTCTTGCGACAGGAAAACCACTCCACGTCCCTGTAGGGGATGAACTGATCGGTAAGGTGCTCGATGGTCTAGGGAGACCACTGGATGGGGAGTCATTAGAAAATTTACGTACGACATCAATCGTTCGTAAACCACCTAGTCCGTTGGAGCGACCTCGTATCAGTGATGTTCTCTCGACGGGCATCCGTGCCATCGATGGGCTACTAACAGTCGGTCAAGGGCAACGCGTTGGTTTATTTGCAGGATCAGGAGTTGGGAAGTCGACACTACTCGGTATGATTGCAAAACGATCGACAGCAGACATCAACGTCATTGCCTTGATTGGTGAACGCGGACGCGAAGTCAAGGAATTCGTGGAGGCAGAACTCGGTGAAGAAGGAATGAAACGCTCCATCTTGGTCGTAGCGACAAGTGATCAACCGCCACTTGTTCGTCTAAAGGGCGCCTATACGGCAACAGCCATCGCTGAACATTTTCGGGATCAAGGTAAGAATGTGGTCTTGATGATGGACTCTGTCACACGTTTTGCGATGGCACAACGAGAAATTGGTCTTGCGACAGGTGAACCGCCTGCGTCAAAAGGGTATACACCAAGCGTTTTTGCTCTTCTTCCTCAGTTACTCGAACGTAGCGGAAAAACGCAAGATGGCTCGATTACGGCTTTTTATACTGTGCTCGTCGATGGAGACGATATGAATGAACCGATTGCTGACGCTGTACGAGGGATCTTAGATGGTCATTTCGTTCTTGATCGTAATCTTGCGAACAAAGGACAGTTTCCGGCGATTCATGTCTTACGATCCATCAGTCGTGTCATGAATCAAATCACGACTGCTGAACAAAAGACATCTGCCGTCGCATTTCGACAGCTGTTATCGACGTATCTTGATTCGGAAGACTTAATCAATATCGGCGCCTACAAAAAAGGGACGAACCCAGAAATTGATCGTGCCGTTGATAAATATCCGGAGCTGATCCGTTTTTTAAAACAACAAATCCATGAAGACAGTGACTTCGAGAAAGCTTGTCAGCAACTCATGGCAACGATTCAGTAAGGAGGACGAAAGATGAAGACGATTTATGAACGAATCATTCCTTTGGCTGAAGCAGAGAAAGATCGCGTCGCAAAAGAATTGAGCCTTCATAAAAAACAATATGAGATCGAAGTCGAAAAACTATACCATCTGCTCGTCCGTTATGAATCCTTTCTGAAAGCGCAAGATGAGATTGGCATCGTCGAATTAACGTCTTCGCAATATCGAGAGCGGGCTCGAGATGTCGTGAAGCAAGAAATCGAACGGCAACAACTGTACGTGACACAATCGAAAAATCGCTATGAACGCGCACAGGAAGCACTCGAACGAGCATTGATTGAGGAGAAGAAGTTTAGTCGTCTGCAGGAGAATCATACGGTTGAAACAAAACGAATCGAAGCATTGACGGAACAAAATCAATTAGATGAACTGGCATTGTTACAGTTTGGAAGAGGACGGATGATATGAGTGAAAATAAAACGTCAAAAGGATGGATCTTACCTTTATTGATCATCCCTTTGATTTTAATCTTGCTGACAGCTTATTTCGTATTAAATTATGCGAATGGACGTCCACTGCTATCCTTACCGTTCGCAACGGAAAAAACGACTACGAATCAAGCAAATCCGTCAGCAGAACTCGAACGTCGTCTGAAAGTAGCGAATCAAGAAATCAAGAAACTACGCAATCAAAGCAAGGAACAATCGGATACTTTAAAAGCGAAAGAACAGGAAGTCGAACGTTTGATTGTAGAACGGGATCGTTTAAAACAAACACCCACGCCCGCGACGACGGATCAAACGAAGACGACGAAGAAAAAAGCAGCATCTGTGACAGATGTCTATGCTGAAATGGCACCAAAGGATGCTGCGCTCATCTTAAACGAACTTAGTCCGACAGAAGTCGTACCGATCATCGAGGACATCGATGCGGAACAACAGGCGGCGATCATTGCCAAGATGGATGCTAAAAAAGCGGCGGCCTTAACACAGCTACTCGCGACGAAGTAAGGAGGGAAGCCAGATGAACATGACGGAAGTAATACAATCATCCTCCCCGAACTTGAATACTGGAACAGGGAAAAAAGGAGAGATGACCACGGTTGGTGGTCAATTTGCTTCGTTACTGGATTATCTGACGAAGTTACCAACAACGTCATCGTCACCGGTCTCAGCTGATTTGACAGCACTCGAGACAAAAGTGGAGACACCACTATTACCGGATTGGATACAAGAACTCGTAGATCAACCGGACGAGCTTCTCTCTTTACTGAAACAACCGGAAGTAGAGACGTTAAAACAAGAACCAAAGAAAATGGAACAACTACTAGCGTTCGTCAAACAATTGCTTGAGGGAAATGTCGAGCAGGCGAAAAATCAGTTCGATCAATTGCCACCATTGCTTCAGCAAGTCGTCTTGCAGACAGTAACGAACGATACGATCAAAATGAAAGATCATCATACGAACAACTTAAAACAACCATTACTTCCTACGATTGAAGGAGACATTTCCGCGTTGCCTGTGAAACAGACGCTCCCGCAAACTGGTCCTATTGTCGAAACGCTCAAGTCGGACACTGTAGCTGTAGCTGAGCAGGCAAAAGGAAAGACACCGCTTCCGTTGGCATTCGCTTCACTCATGCGAAAAGCTACCATGCCCGTTGATCCAGAAGGAAAAGTCGCGCCGACTCCAGTGAGCATGCCGATTTACAAAGGTACTCCGTTGCAAACGATTCGTCCAGTACCGCTACCCGTACCAGAACAGATTCAACAACGAATCGAAGCCGCACTTCAGCAAGCACCGTTCTTAAAAGGTGCTGACGGGTCAACGCGATTGTCGATTCGTCTTTATCCAGAGCAGCTTGGAGAGGTCGTCGTTCAACTCGATCGTAAGGAGGGGGCATTGACCGTCAAACTGTTTGCAAGTACTGAGCAAGCGAAACAATCGATTGAGCAACAACTCGGAAAATTGCAGACAGCCTTACACCAGCAGACGCCGGTCGTGAAGATCGAGACGGGGATGATCGCATCTAGTGCACGGGAGTTTCAACAGTCCTTCACACGTGATCAGCAGGAGCATGAGTCTCCTTATCAAGAAACACCCGCTCCAGTAGAGGAAGAAGAGGAGGAAGACGATGACTGATGCAATCAAAACAGAGGGTACTTCATACCAGCTTCCTGAAAAGTCACAAGTACCGACGAATAAAGCAATGGATAAAGATATGTTCATGAAAATTCTGATTGCCCAGCTGTCGAATCAGGACCCGACGGCACCGATGGAAGATAAGGATTTCATTGCTCAGATGGCGCAGTTTTCTTCACTTGAACAGATGCAAGCAATCGGGAAGACGATGGACACGATGGTCTTGAACCAACATGCGACGGCGTTATTATCCTACAGCAATCTGATTGGTAAGAACGTCAGTTATGAAGCAGAGTCAAAGACGACCGATGCTTCTGGAGCGGAACAGACGACGACCGTCGAAGAGACAGCCAGTGTCGTTAGTGTAAAACGGGATGGGCTGGATATCATGGCCGAACTATCGAACGGAAAACAGATCAGTGTATACGAGTTGACGCAGATTCAATCAAAGGAGGAAAAATAATGTTACGTTCAATGTATTCAGGAATCAGTGGGCTTAAGAACTTCCAGACGAAACTGGATGTCGTCGGGAATAACATCGCGAACGTCAACACGTTCGGTTATAAAAAAGGACGGGTGACGTTTAAGGATCTCGTCAGCCAATCGGTCGGTTCATCATCCGGTGCAGGCGGCAATGTCGGTGGGACGAACCCAAAACAGGTCGGTCTTGGAGCATCGATGTCAACAGTCGATAATGTGTATAACCAAGGTGCGCTTCAAAATACGGGTCGCGTTCTCGATGTCGGGATCTCTGGGGAAGGATTCTTCCAAGTCGTCACAGCGGAAGGGATTCGTTATACGCGTTCTGGTAACTTCTATACGGATCTTGATGGAAACTTAGTTACCGGCGACGGAAACTATTTAATTGGTAGTGACTCTCAAGCAATTGCAGATGGCGAGACACCACCGGTACCCCTTCCGGAAGCAGGTGGTGCAGGATTCCAAAAACTAAAAGTACCAACGGATGCACGTAACTTATCAATCGGTAAAGACGGTCTCGTCACTTACGTCGATACGACAGGAGCATTACAAAACGTCGGTTATATCACGATCGCGAACTTTGCTAACCCAGGTGGTTTAGAAAAATCAGGTGTCAACGTGTTCGCAGCGTCGCAAAACTCAGGTGAGCCAGTACTTGGAACACCGAGCTTAAACGGAATGGGTCAATTGACATCTGGAACGCTCGAAATGTCAAACGTCGATTTATCAGAAGAATTCACGGAGATGATCATTGCCCAACGTGGTTTCCAAGCGAATACGCGAATCATTACGACTTCTGACCAAGTTCTTGAGGAATTGGTCAACCTGAAACGATGATTACGCTAACGACATTACGTAATGCACCACTCGTACTAAACGCTATTCTGATTGAATCAGTCCGTTCCACTCCGGATACGACGATTCAACTCGTTGGCGGACAGATTTATGTCGTGAAGGAATCAATAGAAGAGGTCAAGGCAATCGCAATCGCTTTTTATCAACAAATCGGATTAGCGGGCTTGAACAGTGTAAGGAGGCTCGAAGATGGCCGAGGAAAAGAAGAAGAGTAAACTAAAAATCCCTTTAATCATGATCATTGTCGCAGCACTGATGGTTGGGGCAGGTTATATGATCATGAATTACTTTTTAGCTAATGATACGACAGAAGCAAAAGTCGAACAGCCGACGGGTGAAGAACTTGATGCACGAAGTCTTCAGACAGACGACTTGACGACGAATATCGCTGATGAACGTTTTTTGAATGTCCAATTTACGATCGTTACAGACGATCAAGCAACGCGTGATGATTTAGAATTACGAAAGTTTCAAATCAATAACATCATCTTAGGTGATTTATCTGCGATGAAAAAGTCGGACTTAGATTCAAAAGCGGATATGGAAAAGCTCGAAGAACGGTTACGGATGCAGTTCAAGAAGCTCATCCAAGAAGGTGATGTCCAGCGTGTCTATACGACGAAAAAAATCATCCAGTGAGGTGGCAGCATGAGCGAAGTATTATCCCAACATGAAATCGATGCCTTGCTATCAGCCATTTCAAGCGGAGATATGGAAGTCGAGGAAATCCGAAGCCAAGAGGAGCATCGCCGTGTCAAAGTCTATGACTTTAAACGAGCGCTCCGCTTCTCAAAAGATCAATTACGGAATTTGACGCGTATCCATGAACAGTTCGCCCGAGTGTTGACGACGCATTTTTCTGCACAACTTCGGACGTACGTCCAGTTCACGGTCAATACAGTCGAGCAACTCCCGTACGATGAATTCATTCATTCCATTCCGAACATGACTTTGATCAATCTAGTGAACCTTCATCCGCTTGATGGAAAAGTCTTGTTCGAAGTCAATCCGAACATTGCTTATGCGATGCTCGATCGATTACTTGGAGGACCGGGTGAAGGGATGAACAAGATTGAAAATTTGACGGAAATCGAGACGCGTATTCTGACACAATTGTTTAAACGTGCCTTCGTCCAATATGGCGCCGCTTGGGAGTCGGTGACGGAAGTCGAGGCGGAGTACGACGATTTAGAAATCAATCCGCAGTTTCTACAGCTCGTTTCTCCGAATGAGACGGTCATCCTCGTTTCGATTTACGTAACGGTTGGAGAAGTGAGCGGTACGTTAAATGTCTGTTTGCCGTTCGTGACCCTTGAATCCGTTCTTCCGAAATTATCAAGTCATTATTGGATGCAACAAGAAAAGCGAACGACAGCAGATAATCAAGAGTCTGAACACATGCAAACGCAGTTGATGAGTTCCGTCGTCGATTTAAAAGCAGTGCTCGGCCAAACAGAGCTATCGTTTGGTGAATTGTTACACCTCGAAGTAGGCGATTGTTTATCCCTGAAGACGCGAGCCTCGGATGCCGTCGATGTATTCGTCGATGACCGGAAGATGTTCAAAGCCCGACCGGGACTAAACGGGAAACACCTCGCTTTGCAAGTCTTACAACGAATTGAGGAGGAATAACATGAGCGATATGCTTTCGCAAGATGAAATCGATGCGTTGTTACGCGGAACGCCATCAAACGATGAACCGCAAGATTCGGACGCAGAGGAAATATTAGATGATATGGAAATCGATGCGCTAGGGGAAGTCGGAAACATCTCACTTGGGAATTCAGCAACGGCCTTATCGGCATTGTTGAATCAAAAAGTAGAAATCACGACACCACATGTTCGGATGATTTCGATGGAAGAATTACGAAGTCGTTATCCGATTCCGCACGTCGCGTTGCGTGTCGGTTATACAGAAGGATTTAAAGGAGAAAATGTCCTGATCCTGACACAGCGAGATGCTTCTGTCATCGCGAACCTGATGATGGGAGGCGATGGTGTCATTGATGAATCGCTTGAGATGGATCCGATTGCTCTATCTGCTGTACAGGAAGCGATGAATCAGATGATGGGAGCTGCTGCGACATCGATGTCGACAGTGTTCTCCATGCGAATCGATATCTCACCACCTGCTGTTGAAATTTTTGATTTTTCACAAGATAAGAGCATCGTCGATAGCTTTTCTCTTTGGGAGAACATGGTCATCATCGAGTTTGATTTGAAGATTGGCACGATGATCGATTCAAAAATCGTTCAATTAGCACCACTGGATTTCTCGAAACAATTGATTCAAAAACTCTTTAGCGCGAGTACGACCCAACAAGCAGAACCTGCACCACAAGCAACGGCACAAGCGCAACCAGAACAACCACAACCACAAGCGCAACCGACACCGGCACCAGCGATGGAACAACGAACGGTCGTCCCACCACCTGAACCGAAAGCAACGCCAGTCGGTGTCAGTCCGGTTCAATTTAGTCAGTTAGGTGAGATGGAAGTAGAGGGCACGCCAGGAAATATCGGAATGTTATATGATGTTCCGTTGAACGTCACGGTTGAGTTAGGACGGACACGCCGCTCCGTTCGTGACATATTGGAATTAACACAAGGTTCTGTCATCGAGCTAGATAAACTGGCAGGGGAACCAGTTGACGTTCTTGTCAACAATACATTGATCGCAACGGGTGAAGTGGTCGTCATCGAAGAGAACTTCGGTGTACGCATTACGGAAATCGTAAATACAAAAGAACGTCTTCGGATGTTCTAAGGAGGAACTAATATGAGTGCAAAAGTATTAATCGTAGACGACGCCGCTTTCATGCGGATGATGATCAAGGAAATCCTATCGAAGAACGGCTATGATGTCGTCGGTGAAGCAGAAAACGGACGCGAAGCGGTCACGAAGTATAAGGAATTGACACCGGACCTCGTCACGCTAGACATTACGATGCCTGAGATGGACGGAATCTCTGCGCTTAAAGAAATCAAAGCATTCAATCCTGCCGCTAAAGTCATCATGTGTTCAGCGATGGGGCAACAGTCGATGGTCATCGACGCGATTCAAGCAGGTGCAAAAGATTTCATCGTCAAACCGTTCCAAGCGGATCGTGTGCTTGAAGCGGTCTCGAAAACTGTCTCGTCATGAAAAAAGTGACTTTGCTGATTTGTCTTCTGTTTCTGCTGACACTTCCTGTACAGGCTGAAACGGTCGAAGAAAAATTAAATCCAACCAAGAACGATGCACCGACGACTCAGCAAGTCGATGAGAGTCCTTCCATGGCATTGACCATCTTTAAAGGAGTCGTCGTTCTCGTCGTCTTGATCGGCGGATTCATCCTCGTGACACGTTTTATTCACGAGCGGACGCGAGGCGTCAGACATTCCGGACGATTGACCCATCTAGGCGGTGTACCACTTGGTAAGGATCGATCGGTTCAGTTAGTGAAAGTGCAGGATAAGATTTATGTCGTCGGTGTTGGTGAGAACGTGCAACTCTTAGACACGCTGGACGATTTAGAGGGATACGAACCGACGGATCTTGAAGAGGCATCTTCGAAATCAGCACCTTCACCATTTCTTGAGACGTTCAAACAACAACTCGAGCAACTGCAGAAGAATCGAGGGCGCTCATGAATACGATTGAAAACCTGATCTCACTCGATACTCCGTCAGGAACAGCAACATCGATTAAACTGCTCGTATTACTGACGTTGTTATCACTGGCGCCCTCGTTACTAATTTTAATGACTTGTTTCACGCGTGTCGTCGTCGTGTTGTCGTTCGTCCGTTCGGCTCTCGGAACACAACAGACGCCGCCGAACCAGCTACTCGTCGGACTGGCGCTGTTCATTACGCTTTTCGTCATGTCGCCCGTTTTATCTGAATTAAACACAACGGCTTTAAAACCATATATGGCTGATAAAATTAGTCAAGATGAAGCGTTTGATAAAGCAGGAGATACGATGAAACGCTTCATGTCGAAGCACACGCGAACGAATGATTTAGAACTATTCTTAAAATACGGTAATTATGAAAAACCGGAAAAGATTGAAGATATTCCACTCGTCGCACTCGTTCCAGCATATGCGATTAGTGAACTGAAGACGGCCTTTCAAATCGGTTTCATGATTTTCATACCTTTCCTTGTCATCGACATGGTCGTCTCGAGTGTTTTGATGTCGATGGGGATGATGATGTTACCGCCGGTCATGATTGCGTTACCGTTTAAGTTATTGTTATTTATTCTAGTTGACGGCTGGCACCTGATCGTTGAATCACTGCTCGTCAGTATGCGTTAGGGGGAGAAAAGATGACTCAAGAAATGATTATTCAGTTGGCAAGCTCCGCTGTCTGGACATTACTCAAAGTATCGGCCCCCTTGTTACTCGTCTCGCTCGTCGTCGGTCTGCTCGTCAGTATTTTGCAGGCGACGACGCAGATTCAGGAACAGACGTTATCGTTTGTTCCAAAGATCGTTGCCGTGTTTTTAGCACTCGTCTTCTTTGGACCTTGGATCATGCAGGAGTTACAGAGCTTTACGATTGATCTATTCAAACAAATCGCTGAGGTTTCCCGAAAATGACACTACTTTCTTTCCTGAGTGTTTTTCTGCTCGTCTTTGGACGGATCGTCGGTTTTCTCGTTGCGGCGCCTTTGTTTTCATCAAGACAATTACCAGCGCAACATAAATTAGCGCTTGCTGCGGGACTTGCTTACTTTGCGAGTTACGCCGTGGAGACGGACGTTCGTGTAGAAGACTTCGATTTTTTCTTTCGGATGGGAACGGAAGTCTTAGTGGGTCTAGCTCTTGGCTTACTTGCCAGTTTTTTATTATACGCCCCACAAATTGCGGGTTCGATCATTGATTTACAGATGGGTCTTGCGATGGCTTCCGCTTATGATCCGATGTTTGGCGGACAGTCACCAATCGTCGGACGATTTTATTACATGCTGACGTTACTCGTCCTGCTCGCTTCTGATATGCATCTCATTTTACTGGACGGCATCTATACGAGCTTTCAGATCTTTCCGCCAGGCAGTCTGATTGCGGTATCAGGCGACGCAGGAATGAGTTTGGTCATCCGTGTCGTCGGACTTGCGATGTTGACTGCCTTACAAATGGCGATGCCACTTGTTGTTTCACTCTTTTTAGTGGATCTCGCACTTGGTTTCTTAGCGAAAACGGCACCCCAGTTCAACATTTTTGCGATTGGTTTTTCCGTCAAACTGTTAATGGGATACGCGATTCTGTTTTTATTAGCAGGAGCGACGATCACAGGAATCGGTCGATTCGTTCCATTGTTGCAAGATGTACTTGCAGACGCCATTCGATTACTAGGAGGTTAAGGACATGCATTCATATCGATTACGCCTTGATCTTCAGTACTTCGCTGGTGAGAAGACGGAAAAAGCGACACCTCGAAAGCGGGATGACTCGCGTAAAAAGGGACAGGTCGCAAAATCAGCAGATTTAACGAGCAGTTTTATGTTATTCGCGATGTTTCTTGTTCTCTATTTTTTCGGTCCATTTCTAGGACGGCGATTCGTACTCGTCCTACAAGATGGTCTCAGTGCAAGTCAAGTTCTGCAAGCCGTCGAAGAGGGACGAATTGAACAGATTTTAGTCGAAATGCTGATACAAATGGGGATTTTAGTCGCCCCCTTCTTTTTAACAGCGGTCGTCATCGGGATCCTTGGAAACTTCGTTCAGATTGGTGTGCTCTTAAGTGGTGAGGCGATCCAGCCGAAGCTGGACCGGATCAATCCGCTTCAAGGCGTCAAACGGATCGTTAGCGTTAAAGCACTCGTCGAGTTTTTGAAATCCGTTTTTAAACTGCTCGTCATCGGTGTCACGAGTGGCACGGTTCTGTGGAACAACAAAGTCGAGATTTCGAGGCTGACCTCGGAACCAATCGGCGATGCGTTAGCTATCATTGGTCATTTAACATTTTTGCTCGGTTTGTCGGTCAGTATCGCCTTGATCGCGTTAGCCATTCTGGACTTCGCATATCAAAAATTTGATTTTGAAAAGTCGATTCGAATGAGTAAACAGGATTTAAAGGATGAGCATAAGAACACGGAAGGTGACCCTCAAATCAAAGGAAAGATTAAACAACAACAACGGGAGATGGCGATGCGGCGGATGATGCAAGAAATACCGAATGCCGACGTCGTCATCACGAACCCGACCCATTATGCGGTAGCGATTCAATACGATGACGGAAAACATATGGCACCGATCGTCGTTGCAAAAGGCGTAGATGCTGTCGCGTTCCGGATTCGGGAGAAGGCGACAGCAGCTGATGTCCCGATTGTTGAAAATCGTCCGCTGGCGCGGGCGTTGTTTGCTCAAACAGAGATTGGTATGGCAGTGGATGAAACGTTCTATCAGGCGCTCGCTGAAACACTCGCCTTTGTCTATCAACTGAAACAAGCAAAATGAAAGGATGAAGCATCATGAGTATATCAACACGAGATTTAACGGTTCTGCTAGGCGTCATCATGATCGTCTTCATGCTCGTCATTCCACTGCCCGCTATCATGCTCGATTTTTTAATCATCATCAATATCTTAATTGCTTTGATGGTATTACTCGTTGCGATGAATGCCAAAGAGGCACTTGAGTTTTCTGTATTTCCGACGTTGTTATTGATCGTCACCTTGTTTCGTCTGGCACTTAACGTCTCGACGACACGGGCGATCCTATCAAACGGAAATGGTGGCGAAGTCATTGAAGCATTCGGTGACTTCGTCGTCGGCGGAAATGCGCTCGTCGGATTCGTTGTCTTCTTGATTCTCGTCTTGATCCAGTTCCTCGTCATCACGAAAGGTTCGGAACGAGTTTCGGAAGTGTCGGCACGTTTTACGCTTGATGCGATGCCCGGAAAACAGATGGCAATCGATGCCGACTTGAACTCCGGCATGATTGACGAAGTGCAAGCCCGGACCCGCCGCCAAAAAATTCAATCGGAAGCAGACTTTTATGGGGCGATGGACGGGGCCTCGAAGTTCGTTAAAGGAGATGCGATCGCTGGTATCATCATTGTCATCATTAACTTGATCTTTGGAATGATCATCGGTGTCGTTCAGCAAGGCTTACCGATGGCGGAGTCAGTCAAATTGTATACGTTGTTAACAGTTGGGGACGGTCTCGTCAGTCAGATTCCAGCACTGTTGATTTCGGTTGCGACCGGAATCATCGTCACGCGCTCGACATCCGACGGAAATCTTGGTGAAGATGTCATCGGTCAATTAACACGCACACCATTACTTGTCGGAATCGCAGCTGGAGCAATCTTCTTACTCGGACTATTCACAGCGATTCCCGATTACGTCACGATGCCGATTGCAGCGTTATTTGGCTTCTTCGCTTGGCGAATGAAGCAGACGACGAAGACGATGCAAGAAGAGGTCGCGGTTGAGGAAGCGCCGAGCGAAAACTTGCGTTCGAGTGAATCGGTCATTTCCTTACTGAATGTCGATACGATTGAATTTGAATTCGGTTACGGTTTGATTCCACTCGCTGATGAAGCGCAAGGTGGCGATTTACTCGATCGTGTCGTCATGATTCGTCGGCAGCTAGCACTCGAACTTGGATTCGTTCTACCGACTGTTCGGATTCGTGATCACCTGCAGTTATCACCGAACCAGTATCGAATCAAGATTCGCGGAAGTGAGATGGCAAGTGGTGAGCTATTGCTTGATCATTATTTAGCGATGAGCCCAGGGGTTGATGATCCAGAAATTCGAGGCATCGAGACGGTTGAACCAGCATTCGGTATGCCGGCACTCTGGATTGATGAACAGACACGGAGCCGAGCAGAGATGTCAGGCTATACGGTCGTTGATCCACCATCCGTCGTTGCGACACATTTAACGGAGCTCTTGAAGAAACATGCAGCTGAGTTACTCGGTCGAGAAGAGACGAAACAGTTGGTTGATCATTTGAAGGAATCCCATCCGATTTTGGTCGAGGAAGTAACACCACAACTGTTATCAATCGGGGAACTTCAAAAAGTATTCGTTCAATTATTAAAAGAAAAAGTCTCGATTCGAAATCTACCATTGATTTTTGAAACGCTCGCGGACTATGCAGCTGTGACGAAAGACAGCGAACTGCTTGCTGAATATGTCCGTCAATCCTTATCGCGTCAAATTACGGAACAAGTCATGCAAGGAGATGTCTTACATGTCGTGACGGTCTCAAGTGAGATGGAACTGGATATCCAGTCGGCCATCCAAAAGACGGAGTTCGGAAATTATTTAGCGCTTGATCCCGAAAAGGCGACACGTTTCATCGAGACGTTACAGGAGCGAGCAACGGAATTCGAACGGTACGGGGCGCATCCGATCATCCTGACTTCTCCAAGTATCCGGATGTTCGTCCGTCAATTGACAGAACGGTATTTTCCAGATATTCCGATATTGTCTTATAACGAATTAATGCCGACGATTGAAGTTAAGAGTATTGGGGTGATTTAAGCGATGATAGTCAAAAAAGTCACGGCGGATTCCGTTAGCGAAGCCATGGAACGCATCAAACGCGAACTCGGTAACGATGCCATCATATTAAATACTCGCCATATTAAAGTGGGCGGATTCTTTGGCTTATTTGCGAAGAAAAAAGTGGAACTGGTTGCATCGGTGGATGAACATGTGTCGAACGAACCGATCGTTTCGAAGCAAGCAACGAGTCGGAAGGACATTGTGGAAACCATCCAACCGATCCCAATGCGTCCGACGATCGTTACGGTCGGCGAACGACCATTGCCGAAAGAATTGCGACATTATGCGCCGCTGTTGGCAGAACCAGCGTTACAGCAGGTGTCTGAACGATTGCATGAGCGATTACTGACTGCGTACTATCAAACGCAGCAAACGGAATTAACGGATCTTTTAACTGAAGAAGTAAAAACGGCATTACGTATAACAACATCGACTGCACGTTATGTCATGCTGACAGGACCGACTGGTGTCGGAAAGACGACGACCATCGCTAAACTCGCTGCACATCATACGCTCATTAAAAATCAACGAGTCGGTCTCATCACAACCGATACATACCGAATTTCGGCGATTGAGCAACTAAAAACATATGCTGACATATTAGGTATTCCGATTCATGTCGCGTATGATTTGGAAGATTTCGAACGAGCGAAGCAGGCGCTAACCTCATGCGATATCGTACTTGTCGATACAGCGGGACGGAATTTCCTTGATGAGGCGTATGTAGAGCAATTGCGAAGTCGTCATGACTTTGAGGATACGGATGTGTTTTTAGTTCTTAGTTTGACATCAAAATACCGAGATTTATTACAAATCCACGATCGTTTCAGCAAGATTCCCTTATCAGGGATCGTTTTTTCAAAAGCAGATGAAACAAGTGAACTGTGGTCGATGTTTGGGCTTATGACAGAGACGGAGTTACCAATCTATTGCGTGACAACGGGTCAAGAAGTGCCAGAAGACATCACGTTCGCTACGGCGGATGAGTTATCCCGAATGATCGTCGAGAGAGGGATGAGATGATGCGAGAAGATCAAGCACGTGTCTTACGATCAAAAGTGACCGTCAAGGAAACGAAGACGATTGCCATCGTGAGTGGAAAAGGTGGCGTCGGAAAAACGAATGTCGCGGTGAATCTTGGCGTGGCATTATCGTTACAAGAAAAACGAGTACTCTTGATTGATCTTGATATCGGGATGGCGAACATTGGTATTCTATTCGGTAAATCATCGAAGTCATCCTTGATGGAATGCGTCAAACGACGAGAATCACTCCAGCACGCAATCGTTGAACAGTCTCCATCCCTTCATTTCATTCATGGCGGGAGTGGATTTGCGGAACTGACGAATCTGACGAAGGAGGATGTCGTGTTCCTACTGCGGGAATTCCAATTTTTCTATGAGTATGATTTTGTGTTGCTCGATTTAGGAGCCGGCGCCAACCATCAGACGTTTGATTTTATCAGTAGTGCAGACGAAGCCTGGTTGATCGTCACGCCAGAGCCGACTTCAATCATGGACGGTTATGCGTTCGTCAAACTGGCACACCATCATGCGACGGATCTTCCGATTTCCGTAGTCGTCAATCGGGCGACGAATGGTGGAGAAGCACTTGAAACGTTTGATCGACTGGCGCTCGTCAGCCAACAATTTTTACAAAAACCACTGCGCTTTACCGGTTTTTTGCCGGAAGATCCGGCAGTCGTCAAAGCAGTCAAGGCACAGATGCCATTTTACTTGATGGATCGAACGAGTGACGTCAGTTGGAGACTCGATCATATCACGACGTCTCTAACAGGTGTACAAGTCAAGGAACGGAAGTTTTTAGATCGATTGTTACATCGTCTGAAAAAACGAAAAGATCATGTCCGTTAAGATTAAAGGAGGGTATCAGTCATGGACTTAAATGAATATGTGGGGTTGTTCCTCGATGAGTCGATGGAGCATTTACAAGCTATTAACACAAGCTTATTGGTTTTTGAAGAACGATTAGACGATGAAGCGGTCATCGATCAAATTTTCCGGTCTGCCCATACGCTAAAAGGGATGGCAGGAACGATGGGATATGATGCGATCGCTGATTTGACGCATGAGATGGAAAGCGCCCTTGATTTAGTCAGATCAAAGAAACAACCCGCTACAGCTGAGTTGATCGATGTCCTATTCGTTGCTGCTGAGCAACTGGAAACGATGGTAGAAGACATCAGTCGCGGTGGAAAAGGGAAACTTGACGTTACGGAAACAGTGAGACGATTACAGCAGTTCATTCGTCCCGAACAAGAAGAGATCATTTCGGTTACGCCATCAACTGCACCATCAACATTCGAATGTGATGTCTATTCGGAAGCGGTCGTCAAACAATCGATTGCGTCCGGTTATCAAGCCTATATCGTCCAAGTCGAACTTTCAGCAGACGTCATCTTAAAAGCGGCACGTGTTTACATGGTCTTTGATCGTTTACAACAGCTCGGAGATGTCATTTTGTCGAATCCGACATCTGATGAACTGGAGCAAGAACATTTTGAGACGTCATTCTCTGTTTTATTCGTGACGCAACAAGAGCAATCGGTCATTCAAGAGGCGGTTGCCTCGGTTTCTGAAGTCGCAATAGTAACGATGGACGTGTTCGAAGCAACACCAGAAGCAGAGGTGGCGACATCCACCCTTCCACAGGAAGTGCCGGTTGCGACATCAGCACCTGCACCAACAGCTTCACCGGAATCACCAGAACAGACAGATCTATCTGTGCCTGTCGCTTCGAAAACGATTCGTGTCAATCTCGAGCGGATTGATCGTTTGATGAATCTGTTCGAAGAGTTCATCATCGACCGCGGACGTTTGGAGCGTATTGCAGCAGAAGTCAGCTCGCCGGAATTGACAGATACGGTCGAACGGATCAAACGGGGCACGAACGAATTGCAATCACTCGTTTTAACGTTACGAATGATGCCGATCGAACAAGTATTCAATCGATTCCCACGAATGGTGCGTTCCGTTTCGAAGGATGTCGGAAAACATATCAAACTACACATTACGGGTGCTGAGACGGAACTTGATCGCACAGTCATCGATGAGATTGGTGATCCACTTGTCCACTTAATCCGTAATGCGATCGATCATGGAATTGAAAACAAGGCGGAACGGATTTTAGCGAATAAGCCGGTCGAAGGAAATCTTTCGCTTCGTGCCTACCATTCAGGAAACCGAGTCTTCATTGAGATTGAAGATGATGGAGCAGGTATCAATCACGAACGTGTCACACGGATTGCGATTGAAAAAGGATTGATCACAGAAGAAGAAGCGATGCAATTAACGATCGAAGAGGCTTCGATGCTGTTATTCGCACCTGGTTTCTCGACGGCAGAAGAAGTCACGGACTTGTCTGGTCGTGGTGTTGGTCTCGACGTCGTCAAATCGAAGATCGAATCATTGGGTGGAGAAGTGTTCGTTGAGACACGCCGCGGAGAAGGAACGATTTTCCGTATCAGTTTACCATTGACGCTCTCGATCATCTCAGCCATGCTCGTTGAGCTCGGACAAGAAACGTATGCAATTCCACTGACTGCCATCATCGAGACGACATCTTTACGTAAATCGGCGATCCTGCAAGCGCACCGGGAAAAAGTATTTGATTTCCGTGGACAATTGGTTCCACTTATTTCGCTGAATGAAGTTTACGGATTGCCACAACATGAGGCAGAAGCCTATTCGGTCGTCGTCGTCCGGAGTGGCGAAAAATTAGCAGGATTGATCGTATCCGAATTGATCGGTCAACAGGAAATCGTCATGAAGCCACTCGGTAGTTATCTAGAAGGCATCCGTGCCATTTCTGGCGCGACGATTCTTGGAGACGGACAAGTCGCATTGATCATTGACAGCAATGCACTATTACGGAAGTGAGGGGAACGAAGATGGAACAAAAATGGGTTGTTTTTCAATTAGAAGATAATGCATACGGTATTGATGTACAGTCTGTTCGTTCAATCGAACGGCTCATCCCGATCACACGGATTCCGAACGCTGCATCCTATGTCAAAGGAGTCATCAATTTGCGAGGTGTCGTCACCCCCGTGATTGACCTGCGTGCCCGTCTTGGATTCGAATTAATGGAAGAAACGGAAGAAACACGCATCATCATCGCCACTTTGGAGCATGGGGACGCTGGATTCATCGTCGACCGGGCAAACGAAGTCGTCGAATCAACGGATGTTCGGATTGAACCGCTCAGTGAACAAAAGCAGGAGGATGCCTCGTATTTGACTGCAGTCGCAAAAGGCGATCAGCAATTGTTTTCGTTGATTGAACCGAATCGCTTATTTGAGGACATCGTTCATGCTTAATCCGAACGAACGGGACATTTTACGGGAAGTCGGCAACATTGGAGCTGGTCACGCAGCGACAGCACTTTCGACCTTACTTGGACAACCGATTGAGATCGAAGTACCTTCCGCTGAACTTGAGGATTTCACGACGATCATCGAGCGAAGTGGAGGGGCGGAAACGTATACCGCTGGTGCATTGTTACGTTTTTCTGGCGATATTCAAGCAACGTTACTTTTTTTGATGCCACTTCGTGATGCAGAGAAGCTTGTGAGCCAATTGATGCAGACGGAATTCCACTTTTTTTCCGATTCCCACGAAATGGGGGTTTCTGCTTGGGAAGAAATTGGGAATATTTTAATAGGAGCATATGCTCGGGCTATCTCCGATTGGCTTGATTTATCGTTACATGTCAGTGTTCCTGCATCAGCGTTTGATATGGTTGGTGCGTTACTTGAAGTAGCCTTACTTGAATCAACGACCCCAGGCAATATGGCTGTCTATATCGACACGCATTTGTCTAGTGCAGGAAACGATTTGACTGGACATTTACTTTTGTTGCCTGAAGCTAACGCCTTTCAGACGGTCTTCGAACGATTGGGTGTGGACTTGAATGGATGAAATCGTACGGATTGGGATTGCGGAGTACGCCATCAGTAAACGCCCCGTCATTTTACGGACGGCGGGTCTTGGATCGTGTGTAGGCGTCGTCATCTATGACCAGGAACGAGGGTTATCGAGTATGGCGCATGTCATGTTGCCTGATTCAGCGATCAGTCGGAATCGGGAGCTTGAAGTCGGAAAGTTCGCGGATACGGCAATTCTAGAGGTAGCCCGCGAATTACGAGCAAGTGGAGCCATCCGATTACGCGCGAAGATTGCGGGTGGGGCTCAGATGTTTCAATTTAAGTATGAACATGAATCAATGCGGATTGGTGAGCGAAACATCGCTGCGGTCAAAGCGATGCTTCAACAAGTAAAAATTCCACTCGTTGCCGAAGATGTTGGCGGCACGAATGGACGAACGATCGAGTTCCACTCACAATCAGGGCGTCTCGTCATCCGGACGGTGAATGTCGGGACGCTGGAAATCTAGAGGAGGAATGGTCATGCGTGAGGAATTACAACAACTTTGGGATCGATGGCTGACCACACGCGATATTGCGGTGGCAGACCTGTTACTTCACAATTATGAACCACTTGTTCAATACCATGTTCAGCGTTTGAGTGCGACGTTGCCTAAAAGTGTCGATCGAGACGAGTTGAAAAGTTTAGGGATGATGGGATTGTACGATGCGCTTCAAAAATTCGATCAAAATCATAATAATAAATTCGACACGTATGCCGCCTTTCGGATTCGAGGAGCTATTTTAGATGGGCTTCGTAAAATCGATTGGTTACCACGTTCCTTACGGGAAAAAGCAAAACGGGTCGAGGCAGCCGTTGAGATCCTTGAACAATCTTTGCAACGGACGCCGACGTTAGACGAAGTCTCTTCCATCGTCGACATGACACCGGACGAGGTCAAGGGTGCTTTAGCAGAAAGCTATTTTGCGAATGTATTATCGATCGATGAAGCAGTCACGCTACAGGATGAGGGGAAGGCGATGACCGTCTCCTATTTAGATCCAGATACTGCTACACCGGAAGATATGTTATTAATGCGTGAGTTGATCGCTAAACTGGCAGAGGAAGTCGAAGGGTTATCCGAAAAAGAACAACTTGTCGTCTCGTTGTTCTATTATGAAGAATTGACTCTTACTGAAATTGGAGAAGTCCTCGGGCTCTCGACTTCCCGTATTTCACAAATCCATTCAAAATCGCTTCGGAAGTTGAAGAATGCGCTCGGAAGTGCCTACTTAGCAGATCGTGTCGCCATGTGAAAGGAAGAATTATGACTGTCGTTTATATTTTATTAGCTGCTCTAGTCTGTTATGCGCTGCTGGTGTTGTTTCGCCAGCAGGCAGCGCTTAAAGACCGGATTATCCGGTTGGAACATGAAAAGAATGAGACGGAACAAGTGTTGCTTCATTTCATGGAGAACGTCAACGCCATGACGGAGACATCCGTAATTAAAGCGAACGAACAGGTTGGACAAGTACCGGACGCGTCTCCACAGATGGTGAAGGCGGCTACATACGAAAAATCGGAAACCGTCGAAATCGAACAATCCATTTCAAAAGAACCACCGTTAACGGATGTCAAGCAGGCGCTCCGAGAAGGAGCGGATCTTGAGACGCTTGCGCGGTCTTTGAATCGCGGGACGGGCGAGGTTGCTTTGATTGCTAAACTTTCTCATCAAACGAAGGTTGCCCCTCGGTAATCTTTATGCTATATTAGTCTACGGTGTTAATTACGCACGCATGTATCGCCAGCTGCGGTGCCTTTAATAGGTTAGCTGGACAGACGATCATCGCGGAGGACATCCAAAACCCAAAAGGAGGAATTCATCATGGCAGTAATCTCGATGAAACAATTGTTAGAAGCTGGTGTACACTTCGGTCACCAAACACGCCGTTGGAACCCAAAAATGGCAAAATACATCTTCACAGAACGGAACGGAATCTACATCATCGACCTTCAAAAAACGGTCAAAAAAGTAGACGAAGCATACAACTTCATCCGTGAAGTAGCGTCTGAAGGCGGAAACGTTCTTTTCGTTGGTACGAAAAAACAAGCTCAAGACACTGTGAAAGAAGAAGCGATCCGTGCAGGTCAATACTTCATCAACGAACGTTGGTTGGGTGGAACTCTCACGAACTTCTCTACAATCAAAAAACGTATCAACCGTTTGAAACAACTCGAAAAAATGGAAGAGAACGGTACATTCGAAGTTCTTCCTAAAAAAGAAGTCATCATTCTTAAAAAAGAAATGACTCGTCTTGAGAAATTCCTCGGCGGTATCAAAGATATGCCAGGCGTTCCGGATGCACTCTTCATCGTTGACCCACGCAAAGAGCGTATCGCGATTGCAGAAGCACACAAACTCAACATCCCAATCGTTGCGATTGTTGATACTAACTGTGATCCAGACGAAATCGACTACGTCATCCCAGCGAACGACGATGCGATCCGTGCAGTCAAATTGCTCACTGGTAAAATGGCTGACGCAATCCTCGAAGTTAAACAAGGCGAAGATAACGTAGCACCTGAAACTACTGAAGAAGTAGTAGCAGACGCTGAGTAATTCGTGATGCCAGGTGATAAAGGGAATCGACCTTTTATCACCTTTTTTTTGAAACTAAGGATGTTATAAGGAGGAATATCGAATGGCTATTACAGCAGCAATGGTTAAAGAACTTCGTGAAAAAACAGGTGCAGGTATGCTCGACTGCAAAAAAGCACTCGTTGAAACTGACGGTGACATGAACGCAGCAGTAGATTTCTTGCGTGAAAAAGGGATCGCTAAAGCAGCAGCAAAAGGCGATCGTATTGCAGCTGAAGGATTGACTGCAGTTGCAGTTGACGGCAACAAAGCGGCACTCGTCGAAATCAACTCAGAAACAGACTTCGTTGCGAAAAACGAACGTTTCCAAACACTCGTTCAAAACATCGCAGACGCTGTTCTCCGTAACGGTTCTGAGACAGCAGAAGCTGCTCTTGCTTCTGAATACGAAGCGGGTAAAACAATCGACACATACATCTCAGAAGAAGCTTCAACAATCGGAGAGAAAATCTCACTCCGTCGCGTAGCGCTCTTCACAAAAGCAGATGATGCAGTCTTCGGTTCTTACCTCCACATGGGTGGACGCATCGGTTCAGTCGTCGTTATCGAAGGTACGACAGATGAAACAGTTGCAAAAGATGTTGCAATGCACATCGCAGCAGCACGTCCACTTTACGTTGACCGTACTTCTGTCACAGAAGAAGAAAAAGCACGTGAAGAAAAAGTCCTCACTGAGCAAGCGTTGAACGAAGGAAAACCAGCTAACATCGTTGAAAAAATGATCGTTGGTCGTATGAACAAGTTCTTCGAGGAAATCTGCCTCGTCGATCAAACGTTCGTCAAGGACCCAGACTTCAAAGTTGGTAAATATGTAGAATCTAAAGGCGGTAAAGTCGTGTCATTCGTACGCTTCGAAGTTGGAGAAGGTATGGAAAAACGCGAAGAGAACTTCGCTGAAGAAGTTATGAACCAACTTAAAAAATAAGAATCGGGATCATCCTGATGACAAGAGAAGGAACACGTATGCTTCAATCCACTTTCGTGTGGAAGTGGTTCGTGTTCCTTTTTTACGGAATTTAGCAAGGGGGACATAGTCATGCAACCGAAATATAACCGGATTGTGTTAAAATTGAGCGGAGAAGCGCTCGCAGGAGATCAAGGGTTTGGGATCAATCCTGTCATCGTCAAATCTATCTCGGAACAGATTCGCGAATTAGTTGAATTGAACGTTGAAGTAGCGGTCGTCGTCGGAGCTGGAAACATTTGGCGTGGCAAAACAGGTGCAGAACTTGGGATGGACCGGGCCAACGCCGATTATATGGGGATGTTAGCGACAGTCATGAACTCGCTTGCGCTTCAAGACAGCTTAGAAGATGTAGGTGTTGAAACACGTGTTCAAACATCAATCGAGATGCGCCAAGTAGCAGAACCGTACATTCGCCGCCGTGCGATGCGTCACCTCGAAAAAGGACGCGTCGTCATCTTTGCAGCAGGTACAGGGAACCCGTACTTCTCGACAGATACGACAGCTGCTCTTCGTGCAGCTGAAATTGAAGCAGAGGTCATCTTGATGGCGAAAAACAACGTCGATGGTGTGTACTCAGCTGACCCGAATGTTGATCCAGAAGCGAAGAAATTCGAAACGCTCTCTTACTTGGATGTCTTAAAGGATGGACTTCAAGTTATGGATTCTACAGCAACATCACTTTGTATGGACAATGACATCCCGCTCATCGTCTTCTCGTTGATGGAAGAAGGTAACATCAAACGTGTCGTCATCGGTGACGAAATCGGGACAATCGTAAGGGGGAAATAACATGTCAAAAGAAATCTTAAAACAAGCCGAAGAACGGATGGAAAAAGCACATCTTTCACTTAAGAAAGAACTTGCGACACTCCGCGCAGGTCGTGCGAACGTTGCGATTTTAGATCCCGTTCAAGTCGAATACTACGGTTCACCGACACCGCTTAATCAAGTAGCGAACGTCAACACACCAGAAGCACGTCTGATCTTGATCACTCCATGGGATAAATCAATGGTCAGCGAGATTGAAAAAGCAATTCAACGTGCTGATCTTGGTCTTGCACCATCATCTGATGGTACAGTCATCCGTCTTGCGATTCCACCACTAACGGAAGAGCGCCGGAAGGAACTCGTCAAACTCGTCAAGAAGTATACGGAAGAAGGTAAGGTTGCCCTCCGTAACATTCGTCGTGATACGAACGAGCAGTTAAAGAAACAAGAAAAAGATGGTGCATTGACAGAAGATGATTTGCGTGGATACACAGAAGATGTTCAGACGTTGACAGACAAGTTCGTTAAACAACTTGATCAGACAGCAACGGAAAAAGAACAAGAAATCATGGAAGTATGACGCGACGGATCGTCATGGGGGGGACTCTTTGTCACACGAAGAGTCCCTTTCTTCATAATTGAGAGAGGAGGAAGTGCGGATGTTTCAATGGTTGAATCAGACGAAAGAAACCGAAACCTATGATCGGGTGCCTGAACACGTCGCCATCATCATGGATGGTAACGGTAGATGGGCACAAAAACGTGGACTTCCACGTATCATGGGACATCGCGAAGGCATGAAATCGATTCGTGAGGTTGTTCGGGTTGCAAATGAACTCGGCGTAAAGAGTCTGACATTATACGCCTTCTCGACGGAGAATTGGACGCGTCCGGAAGAAGAAGTGAGTTTTCTCATGAAACTGCCGGCACAATTTCTAGAGTCGGATTTAAAAGAGTTAGACGCACAAAATGTCAAAGTCGAGGTAGCAGGAGAAGTGTCACGCCTCCCTCATTTCACACGTGAGGCAGTGGAACAAGCGAAACTGGATACGCAACACAATACAGGACTTCGTCTGATTTTCGCTCTGAATTATGGAGGACGCGATGAGCTCGTGCAGGTCATGCAAAAACTAGGCGCACAGGTTCAGGCAGGAACATTGTCACCGGATGCGATTACACCGGAGACGATCGAGCGCGAGCTAATGACAGGATCCGTAACCGATGTCGATTTCGTGATTCGAACGAGTGGCGAACAACGGTTATCGAACTTCTTACTTTGGCAAGCGGCGTACGCAGAGTTTTATTTTACAGATGTCTTGTGGCCAGAGTTTCGTCGGGATGCTTTCTTGGCAGCAATTGAAGATTACAATCAACGGACACGCCGATTTGGCGGCGTCTGATTAAATGAGGACTAGCTTATGAAAACTCGGATTATCACAGGGATATGGGCGGGCGCCATCTTTTTGGCGCTTTTGTACATCGGTGGACTTCCCTTTTTAGCGTTTATGGCAATACTAACGATTCTCGGTTATACCGAGCTCGTCCGGATGCGACAATGGAGCGGCTCGCGCATTCCACGGATTTTATTCGGGATCGGCACATTATTACCATTCGTCGGTATCTATGAAGAGGCAGTCGATCGGACACTCCCAATCGGACTTTCACCAATCGCTTGGGCAATGATCATTTTATTGATCGGTCTCTTTTGGAACGTGTTTTCGAAAAATGTCTTTACGTTCGATGATGTCGCCTTTTTACTGCTGACTGCCATCTATGTCGGTGTCGGTTTTGCATCGTTCGCCTACATCCGCTTACTCGAACACGGATTAACGTGGTCGCTGTTGATCATTCTCTTGATCTGGTTTACGGATTCAGGGGCGTACTTCGTCGGGAAACGATTTGGTAAGAATAAACTGTGGCCGTCAATCAGTCCGAATAAGACGATTGAAGGGGCAGTCGGTGGCGTGTTACTTGCCATCTTACTCGGTGTCGTGTTTGAAAGTATCGAACCGACAGTCGGTTTTGGAAAAGTCATTGTCCTTGCCATCATCGTTGCCGTCGTTGGGCAACTTGGTGACTTGGTCCAGTCCGCTTACAAACGCTATTATGGTGTGAAGGATTCTGGAACGTTACTACCGGGTCATGGTGGTATTCTAGATCGATTCGACAGCATGATGATCGTCTTTACGGTCCTCGTCGTACTCGATATCTTTGCTTGAGGAGGCGCTTCATTATGAAGAAAATCAGTATCATCGGTGGAACAGGATCGATTGGTACGCAGACGCTCGATGTCATTGCGGCTAATCCAGACCTTTTTGAATTGACGAGTTTTGCATTTGGACGCAACACGACGGTCGCCGTACCGTGGTTGAATCGTTTGCAACCGATGCTTGTCGGAGTCCAAGATGAGACAACACGTCAAGAACTCGAGCAACAGTTGACTTATCAGCCAACAATCGTCATCGGTGAAGAAGGATTGCTTGATATCGTGACGCATCCTGATGTTGATACGGTCATTACAGCGGTCGTAGGAGCTGTTGGCTTACGTCCAACGCTTGCCGCGATTGAGGCAGGTAAGACGATTGGTCTTGCGAATAAGGAGACACTCGTTACGGCAGGTCATCTCGTCATGAAGCTCGCGCGTGAAAAAAACGTGACGATTTTACCCGTCGATAGTGAGCATGCGGCGATTTTCCAATGCTTGAACGGTGAGCGGCGAGAAGATGTGCGTCAAATCATCTTGACGGCGTCAGGCGGAAGCTTCCGTGATCAATCACGTGAAGAACTGGCAGACGTGACGGTCGAACAAGCACTCGCGCATCCGAACTGGTCGATGGGAGCAAAAATCACGATTGATTCCGCAACGATGATGAACAAAGGATTCGAAGTCATTGAAGCGCACTGGTTATTTGATGTCGACTATGCGGACATCGATGTCGTCATTCATCGTGAATCCATCATTCACTCGATGGTCGAATTCAACGATGGAGCTGTCATGGCTCAGCTTGGTATGCCTGACATGCGAGAACCGATTCAGTACGCTCTTACATATCCGTCCCGCCTTGAAATCCAAGGGGGAGAACGGTTAAACTTAAAGGAAATCGGACGCTTACACTTTGCTGATGCATCATTTGATCGTTATCCCTTGTTACGACTTGCTTTTGAAGCGGGTCAAGCCGGTGGATCGATGCCATCAGTACTCAATGCTGCGAACGAACAAGCGGTGGACCGTTTCTTAAAAGGGGACATTCGCTTTTTAGAAATCGAAGCGAGCGTCGAGGCGGCGCTTCAAGCTCATGAGCTTATCGCCGAGCCTTCCTTGGATCAAATCCTTGAAGCTGATCGATGGGCACGTGAGTTCGTATCGTCTCTTACATTCGCTAACTAAGGATGGGATAAGTAATGACGACCTTTATTTCAATCGTGCTGATGTTCGGTGTACTCGTCGCCGTCCATGAATGGGGTCATCTCGTAATGGCGAAGCGGGCAGGTATTCTCTGTCGGGAATTCGCGATTGGATTTGGACCGAAGATCTTTTCAGTGTTTAAGAATGAGACGTTGTATACGGTTCGTCTGTTGCCGATTGGCGGTTACGTCAAGATGGCGGGTGAAGAGCCGGAACTCGTTGAGATCAAATCAGGTCAAACTGTTGGATTACAGTTAAAGGACGGCGTCATCGAGACGATTTATTTCGATGCGGATCAGCCACAAGTCGATCAAGTCGTTACTGTCGAGCGGATTGACTTGTTGCGTCAACTCGAACTCGTTGGATTACAAGACGAGACATCGGTTCGCTATCCGGTTTCACCGACAGCATTTCTCGTCGAAGGTCAGACACGGACACAAATTGCGCCGTATGACCGCACATTCGGTTCGAAATCCGTATGGAAACGCGTCCTTGCGATCGCTGCAGGACCGTTCATGAACTTTGTCCTCGCGTTTGTCATTTTATTCGGTCTTGCCTTATATAATGGCTCTCCAACGGGAGAAAGCGTCATCGGAACAGTACAAAAAGGTTCACCTGCCGATCAAGCAGGACTTGTTGAAGGTGACCGGATTGTCTCGGTCAACGGACAGGATACAGCCAAATGGACTGATTTACGTGCTGGATTCCAAGACCGTGCTGGAAAAGCGACAGAAGTAAAATATGAGCGTGATGGGAAAGAGACGACAACTGAAATCACGCCAAAAGTGCAACAGCAAGGAGAACAGAAGGTCGGCATCATCGGTGTTACGAATGAGACAGAAAAATCATTCGGAACAGCACTACAAACCGGCGTTTCAGAAACATGGCGGATGTCGACCCTCATCGTTGGAGCGGTTGGAGATCTCGTGACAGGTGTCGTTGGCGTCGATCAGTTATCAGGACCAGTCGGGATCGTCAAGATGACCGATCAGGTCGCAGATAGCGGGTTCTCGATGCTATTGACATGGACAGCATTGTTGTCCGTTAACTTAGCAGTCTTCAACTTATTGCCACTTCCGGCACTTGACGGAGGGCGACTGCTGTTCCTCTTCCTTGAAGCCTTACGCGGTAAACCGGTCGACCCTCAAAAAGAAGGATTGGTTCACTTCGTCGGTTTTGCGCTTTTAATGCTACTCATGCTCGTCGTCACTTGGAACGACATTCAAAAATTCTTTTAATTAATCACTCAGTCAAAGGAGTTCGTGACTCATTATGAAACAATCAAAACTATTCATGCCAACGTTGCGTGAAGTACCATCTGATGCAGAAGCCATCAGTCACCAACTCTTGCTTCGTGCAGGATTCATGCGTCAAAATGCCGCTGGGATCTATTCGTATCTCCCACTCGCAAAACGAGTTCTCGCAAACATCGAGACAATCATCCGCGAGGAATTAGAAGCAGCGGGTGCGCAAGAATTGCTGATGCCAGCGATTCAACCAGCTGAACTATGGGAAGAAACAGGGCGCTGGGATATTTATGGACCTGAATTGATGCGTTTAACGGATCGTCATGATCGCCGGTTCGCGCTCGGAGCGACGCACGAGGAACTGATCACTTCGATCGTTCGTGATGAATTGAACTCGTATAAAAAGTTACCGGTCAATCTCTTCCAGATTCAAATGAAGTACCGTGACGAACGTCGTCCACGTTTTGGTTTATTACGCGGTCGTGAGTTCATCATGAAAGATGCCTACTCGTTCCATTCGTCACAAGAGAGCTTAGACGAAGAGTATCAAAACATGTTTGATACGTATTCGCGGATTTTCACACGTGTTGGTCTTGAGTTCCGTCCAGTCGTCGCGGACTCAGGTGCGATTGGTGGTAGTGGAACACATGAGTTCCATGCGTTAGCAGCAATTGGTGAAGATACAATCGTCTATTCAGACCAGTCGGATTATGCAGCGAACTTAGAGATGGCAGAGTCAATCGATGCCTATCCGAAGCAAGACAAAGCACCAGAAGCGCTTGAAGAAGTGCATACGGCAGATGCGAAGACGATCGAAGCGGTCAGCGCACATCTGAACTTACCAGCTAACGAATCGATTAAGACTGTCATCTTCAAAACGGAACAAGGGCTTGTCATGGCACTTGTCCGGGGCGATCACGAAGTCAACGACATCAAGTTGAAAAACTACCTGGGTGCTCTCGACATCACGATGGCGAGCGACGAAGAGATTGAAGCAGCGCTTCACTCAACGCCTGGAACACTCGGACCGATCGGAGCAGACATGAAGATCGTCGCCGATTACGCAATCCGTGCCTTGACGAACGCTGTTTGTGGTGCGAACAAAGCGGAAACGCATTATATCCATGTCGACCCAAGCCGTGATTTCGAAGCCGACTATACGGATTTACGTTTCGTTGAAGAAGGTGACGCGTCACCAGACGGCAACGGCAACGTCAAATTCGCACGTGGTATCGAAGTCGGTCAAGTCTTCAAACTCGGCACACGTTACTCTGAAGGAATGGGAGCGACGTTCCTCGATGAAGGCGGTAAAGCGCAACCACTCATCATGGGTTGTTACGGCATCGGTGTCTCGCGGACATTGTCGGCAGTCGTCGAACAGCATTATGATGAGCGAGGAATCATTTGGCCAAAAGCGATCGCACCATACGATGTCCATTTGATCGTCGTCAATGGTAAAAATGCGGAACAGCTTGAACTCGGAGAGACGCTATATCGTGAGTTGACAGCTGCAGGATTCAGCGTCTTACTTGACGACCGGAAAGAACGAGCAGGCGTCAAGTTCGCCGATGCTGATTTGATCGGTCTACCGGTTCGTTTGAACGTCGGGAAAAAAGCGGCAGAAGGAATCGTCGAATTAAAAGCCCGTCGTGGTGGCGATGCAGAAGAAATTGGACAAGAACAAGTCGTTGAGGCTGTTCGTTCACTCTATGAAGGTTTAGAATAAAGTATGGAGACGGTCACTTTTCATAAAGTGACTGTTTTCTTGTCTCACACCCATTCGCCCCTTGGGCAATCCGCAAGAGGAGGAGGAGTTGCTGTCACGGTGTGAAGCGATCAGACAGCACAATTGCGAGTGGATACACAACAACGCATGTCACTGTTGCTGAGTGACTTGGAATTACCGAACGGTATCATTGAAGAATACTTTAACGAAGCAGTCCTTGAGAAGCTTCGCGTTAATAAAGCAAAAGCAACCTGGACATTTGAGATCCGCTTGCCACATGTTTTACCCCAAAACGTTTATCAACTCTTTACGAGTCGATTGACAAGCCGGTATCAGCAATTCGCCGAAGTCAAAATCATTCTACATGCGGATAGTCGACCAGACGAACGCATGTATCATGATTACTGGCCATATGTCGTACAAGATCTCGCGGATGTCTCATCCGCGATGCGGACACAACTCGGGCGTGTCTTACCAGAGTTCAAAGAACAGAAATTATTCATTCCGGTCCGAAGTGAACCGGAAGCAGGCTTCTTAAAAAGCAGCTTATGTGGTGAGTTACAGTTACTCTATAGTGCTTATGGATTCCCGAAATTCAACTGTGAACCGATTGTTCAAATCAACGAATCGAAACAAGAAGCGTTGCGCAATCAGGTGAAACAGGAAGACATGGAAGAAGCAAAACGAATGCTCGAGTTGCAATTCAAACGGGAACAATCGCGAGATGACGATGAAGGACCGGTTGAGATCCGGATTGGGAAACCGATTCAAGATGAGATTGTCCCAATCAAGACGATCCAAGACGAGGAACGACGGATCGCGATTCGTGGTCTCGTTTTCTCAGCTGAAAGTCGTGAACTGCGAAGCGGAAAGACGATCTTTACGTTCAAGATGACGGACTATACGGACTCCCTCGTCGTCAAGATGTTTGCGCGTGACGAAACAGACGTCAAGATTCTCTCAGCCATCAAAAAAGGGATGTGGATTCAGGCGGCAGGTCGCGTTGAGTTCGATACATTCCTACGCGATCTCTGTATGATGATTGCCCAACTTTCAGAAGTGAAGATGGAAGCACCGGCTGACCCTTGGGCAGGCGAGAAGCGTGTCGAGTTACATGCGCACTCGCAAATGAGTCAGATGGACGCTGTCATGAACGTGACGAAATACGTCGAACGCGCAGCAAAATGGGGTCATCCTGCTGTTGCGATCACGGATCACGCTGGTGCCCAAAGTTTCCCGGATGCCTACTATGCCGGAAAGAAAAACGATATCAAAGTATTGTACGGAATCGAAGCGAACGTCGTCGATGACGGGGTGCAAGTCGCCTATCATCCGGTGGAACGTAACTTAGATGACGCGACATTCGTCGTCTTTGACGTCGAGACGACTGGTTTATCGGCGATGTACAACAAAATCATTGAACTCGCAGCCGTCAAGATCCACGACGGTGATATCATCGATAAGTTCGAAGCATTCGCGGATCCGAAGCACCTGTTGTCGGCGACGACGATTGATTTGACAGGGATCACCGATGATATGGTCCGCGGAAAACCAGACCCGGAACAAGTCGTCAAGGAGTTCATGGACTGGGTCGGCGACTCGATTCTCGTTGCCCATAATGCTTCGTTTGATATCGGATTCTTGAATGCGACACTCCGGTCTGGTGGACACGATGAATCGGTCTTGCCGGTCATTGATACACTTGAGCTAGCCCGTGTCTTGATGCCGACGCTAAAAAATCACCGATTGAACACACTCGCGAAACGATTTGATATCGAATTGACGCAACATCACCGCGCCATCTATGACGCGGAAGCGACGGGATATTTGATGGTCAAGTTGCTTCAAATGGCAGATGAGATGTTCGACATGAAGACACACGCCTCACTCAACCGGGAGATGGGGAAAGATATCTCGCGGGCACGACCATACCACGCGACGGTCTATGCGAAGAACCGGACGGGCTTGAAGAATTTGTACCAATTGATTTCGATTGCTCATACGAAACACGTGCACCGTGTCGTCCGCACACCGCGCTCGCAACTCGTCGCGCACCGGGATGGTTTGATCATCGGATCAGCTTGCGATAATGGCGAAGTGTTTGATGCCGCTTTGAACAAGTCAGACGAAGATTTAGCGAAAGTGATGCAGTTCTATGATTTCATCGAGATTCAGCCACCCGCGATGTATGGTCATTTGATCGAGCGGGAAATCGTTCAGAATGAACTCGAACTGCGCGAACTGATCAAAAAAATCATCCGTGTCGCGGAAGAACATGATATCTTACCAGTTGCGACAGGGAACGTGCATTACCTCGATCAACATGACGCCACGTACCGGGAGATTTTGATCCGGACGCAAGGTGGAGCGAACATGCTGAACATGCGAAAACAACTGCCACCGGCACACTTCCGGACGACGAAGGAAATGATGGATGACTTCAAGTTCCTCGGGCCAGATGTATCGGAACGTCTCGTCATCACGAACAGTCAAGCCGTCGCGAAACAGTTCGAGAACATCGACATCATTCCAAAAGATCTCTATACACCAAAGATCGAAGGGGCGGATGAAGAAGTTCGGAACTTGTCGTACGATATGGCGCACCGGATTTACGGCGATACGTTACCGGAAATCGTCGAAGCACGACTCGAAAAAGAGTTGAAGTCAATCATCGGTCACGGATTCGCCGTCATCTATTTGATTTCCCATAAACTCGTTAAAAAATCACTCGACGACGGCTATTTGGTCGGTTCACGGGGGTCGGTCGGATCAAGTCTCGTTGCGACGATGACCGAAATCACCGAAGTCAATCCCTTGCCGCCACACTATGTCTGTCCGAATTGTAAGGAATCGGAGTTCTTCGATGACGGTTCTGTCGGTTCGGGATTCGATTTACCGGATAAATCCTGTTCGAAATGTGATATCCCGTTATTTAAAGACGGTCATGATATTCCGTTTGAAACGTTCCTTGGATTTAAAGGGGATAAAGTACCAGATATCGATTTGAACTTTAGTGGAGAATACCAACCGCAAGCACACGCCTATACGAAAGTCTTGTTCGGTGACGATTACGTCTACCGTGCCGGAACAATCGGAACGATTGCCGAGAAGACGGCGTATGGCTATGTCAAAGGGTATCAGTCGGAGAATGAGCTGACGTATCGGAATGCGGAAGTCGATCGTCTCGTCAGTGGTGTCACCGGCGTCAAACGAACGACTGGGCAACACCCAGGTGGGATCATCGTCGTACCGGACTATATGGATATTTATGATATTAGTCCGATTCAATATCCGGCAGATGATATGGGTTCTGAATGGAAGACGACACACTTTGACTTCCACTCGATTCACGATAACTTACTCAAACTCGATATCCTCGGTCACGATGACCCGACCATGATTCGGATGCTACAGGATTTATCAGGACGAGATCCGAAGACGATTCCGGTCGATGACCCGGAAGTCATGAAAATTTTCAGTTCGACGGAATCGATCGGCGTGACGCCGGAGCAAATCGATTCAAAAACGGGAACGCTCGGTATTCCCGAGTTTGGAACAAAGTTCGTCCGCCAAATGTTAGAAGAGACGAAACCGACGACGTTCTCGGAGCTCGTCCAGATTTCAGGACTCTCGCACGGAACGGATGTCTGGCTCGGAAACGCCAGCGAATTGATCTACAACGGAACATGTGAATTAAAAGACGTCATCGGTTGTCGAGATGACATCATGGTCTACTTGATCTATGCCGGTCTTGAACCGTCACTTGCTTTTAAAATCATGGAGTCGGTCCGAAAAGGGAAAGGACTCTCGATTGACATGGAAGAGGCGATGATCGAGAACGATGTGCCGCTCTGGTATATCGATTCTTGTAAGAAAATCAAGTACATGTTCCCGAAAGCCCATGCTGCTGCCTATGTCTTAATGGCTGTTCGGATCGCCTACTATAAAGTCCATCATCCAATGTATTACTACGCTTCGTACTTTACGGTACGTGCGGGTGACTTTGATATCGGTGCGATGAATAAAGGCTCTGCAGCCGTCCGGAAAGTCTTGCAAGACATCAAGGATAAAGGATTCGAGGCAACTGCGAAGGACAAGGGATTGTACACGGTTCTTGAAATCGCGCTTGAGATGATCGAACGGGGCTTTACGTTCCAAAAGGTCGATCTCTACCGCTCAAGTGCAACGGAATTCCTCATTGACGGGGATACGTTGTTACCACCGTTTAATGCCGTGACAGGTCTCGGGACGAATGCAGCGAAGCAGATCGTCGAAGCACGTAAAGGTGGCGAATTCCTCTCGAAGGAAGACCTCCAAAAACGTGCCAAGTTATCGAAAACGATCATCGAGACGCTCGATAACCTAGGCTGTCTCGAAGGGTTACCGGACGAGAATCAGCTATCCTTGTTCGACTTGTAAGCCCTTAGGAACACTTGCTTTGAGCGCTTTCCTATGCTATATTGAGTGAGGAAATGTTTTTTATACTACGACTTGGAAGGAGTAGGGGGACCTGCTCCTTTCTTGTTTGTTTTTTGAAGGAGGATGAAGATGACGAACGTAACGGAAAAGGTCGAAGCGCTCGCAAAACCAATCGTCGAACGAGAGGGGATGGAGCTAGTCGACGTTGAATTCGTCAAAGAAGGGGCGGATTGGTTCCTACGTGTCTCCATCGACAAAGAGGGTGGCGTGGATCTTGAAGACTGCGTCAAAATCAATGAACAGTTATCGGAAGCATTGAATGACAATGATCCGATCGACGAGCCGTATTACCTCGACGTCGCTAGTCCAGGAGCGGAACGTCCACTGAAGAAAGACGAGGACTTCGAAAAGGCGATTGGGAAACATGTGTATATCAAAACGCACGATCCAGTAAAGAATGCGGTTGAATTTGAAGGAACGTTGCTCGCGTACACACCTGAGATGCTTGAAATCGAAGTGCGTGTCAAAACAAGAAAATTGAAAATTGAGATACCGGTCGACAAGATTTCACTTGCGCGACTTGCGGTAATGTTCTGACGGAAAGGAAGAGAACGATGGGACCACAGTTACTCGAGGCGATCAATCAAATCGCGAAAGAGAAGGAAATTGACAAGAACATCATCATCGATGCGCTCGAACAGGCATTGATTTCAGCGTACCGACGCAACTTCGGAAAAGAATCGGAGGCTGTAAAGGTCGAATTCGACCAGCAGACAGGAGACATCCGTGTCTTCGCGCTCAAGGAAGTCGTCGAACGATTGACACAACCAGAAGAGCAACTTTCGCTTGAAGAAGCGCACGAGATCGATCCGACATATGAACTCGGCGATTTCCATAAAGTCGAAGTGACGCCAGGCGACTTCGGTCGTGTTGCGGCACAAACGGCGAAGCAGATCGTCACACAAAAAATGCGTGAAGCAGAACGTGAACGCATCTACAATCACTTCGCGGATCGTGAAGATGAGATCATGACAGGTATCGTTGAGCGTCAAGATGCACGCAACTTGTACGTCAACCTAGAAGGTATCGAAGCTGTCTTGACGACACACGAGCAAATGCCGAACGAGCGTTTCGGGATTCGTGATCGCATCAAGGTGTACGTCACGAAGGTTGATCCGATGGTCAAAGGATCAGGGGCATCGATTCTCGTATCACGGACACATCCAGGTCTCTTAAAACGTCTCTTCGAAATCGAAGTACCAGAGATTTCAAGTGGCGAAGTCGAAGTTAAGTCTGTGGCGCGTGAAGCGGGCGACCGTTCGAAAATCGCGGTCGCAGCGGACGACATCGATCCAGTCGGTGCATGTGTCGGGCAAAAAGGGGCACGTGTTCAACGCATCGTCAATGATTTGAACGGGGAAAAAATCGATATCGTCCGTTACTCGGATGATCCGAAAGAATATGTTGCGAATGCACTCAGCCCAGCTCAAGTCGTTGCGGTCTACGTCAACGAACCAGCGAAAGCGACGATTGTCGTCGTTCCGGATTTCCAATTGTCACTTGCAATCGGGAAACGTGGTCAAAACGCCCGTCTCGCAGCGAAGTTGACAGGATGGAAAATCGACATCAAGAGCGAGTCTGAAGCGGAAGCGATGGATCTCGAAGATGTCTTCGCGACGGAAGAGCCGGCAGTAGAAGCGGTCCAAGTCGAAGGCGAGGAATAATTCGTGCAAAAAAAGGTACCATTACGCAAGTGTGTCATCACACAAGAAATGAAGCCGAAAAAAGAATTAATTCGTGTCGTCCGAACACCTGAACAAGAGGTCGTCATCGATTTAAATGGTAAGATGAATGGGCGGGGTGCCTATTTATCGAAAGATGCGGCAGTCATTGCGACGGCGAAGAAAAAACGGACGCTTGATCATCATTTGAAGGTCAAGACGACAGATGCCTTATACGATGAATTGCTTGAAATCGCGGGAGGTACAAATGAGTAAATGGGAATCCCTTCTCGGTCTCGCGAATCGAGCTAGAAAAGTGACGACGGGAGAAGAACTCGTACTGAAAGAAGTACGAGGAGGACAAGCGAAGCTTGTTCTCTTAGCAGCAGATGCGGGGGCTGCCACGCGTAAGAAAGTCACAGATAAATGTACGAGTTATCAGGTTCCTTACCTAGAAGTCGCCGACCGGACGATTCTCGGTCAAGCATTAGGAAAGGATGCGCGTGTTGTCGTGTCAGTCAATGAAGCCGGATTTGCGAAAAAGCTAACTGAACTCCTCTCGAACGACTAATTGGAGGTGGATCCTTTGGGTAAACGTGTATACGAATTCGCCAAGGAACAAAACGTAACAAGTAAGCAGGTCATCACCCAGCTCGAAAAGCTGGAGAAACCAGTCAAGAATCATATGGCAGTATTAGATGAACAGACAGTACAGCAACTCGATCAAGTATTTAATCCCGAAAAATATCGGGCTCAAAAGACGGAGGCTCCAAAACAAGTGAAATCAGATAATAAACCGAACCGACCAGGAAGTACAAACAAACCAGCAGGTAACCAATCACGTAACAGCAAAGGCGGACGCCCAGAATTCGGCAACCGTAACAACCGTGGCGGCAAACGTCGTCCGAACCAAAAGAAAGCAGAACCGCGTAAACTCGAAGTAGCGGATCCGAACTCGAAGTCGAGTCAACGGAAAGCAGCTCGCCGGGCGCAAGAAGAGGCGATGGCAAACGTCGTTCAATACTCTGATAACTTGACAGTCGGTGAACTCGCTGAAAAAATGGCGAAAAAACCAAATGAATTGATCATGAAATTGATGGGTCTCGGTGTCATGGCGACAATCAACCAAGATCTTGATGACGAGACAGTCGAACTGCTCGCGACAGAGTTTGGTTTTGAAGTCGAAAAGACAGTCCAAGTCGATGAGACGGACTTTGATCAATATGAATTGAACCTTGACAAGTACGAATTGTCTGAGCGTCCACCGGTCGTTACGATCATGGGACACGTCGACCACGGTAAAACGACATTGCTCGACTCGATCCGTAATACGAAGGTCACTGCAGGCGAAGCCGGCGGGATCACGCAGCACATCGGTGCTTACCAAGTTGAGATCGACGGCAAGAAGATCACGTTCCTCGATACACCAGGTCACGCGGCGTTCACGACGATGCGTGCACGTGGAGCAGATGTCACGGATATCGCGATCATCGTCGTTGCAGCCGATGACGGTGTCATGCCGCAGACGGAAGAAGCGATCAGCCACGCGAAAGCAGCTGGCGTTCCAATCATCGTCGCGGTCAACAAGATGGATAAAGAGGGTGCAAACCCTGACCGTGTCAAACAAGAATTGACAGAGTTTGAACTCGTTGCAGAAGACTGGGGCGGGGATACGATCTTCGTACCGGTTTCAGCTCTTAAAGGAGACGGCATCGACGAATTGCTCGAGATGATCCTTCTCGTTTCAGAAGTTCAAGAATACAAATCAACACCAGATATGAACGGTCGCGGAACAGTCATCGAGGCGAAACTCGATAAAGGACGCGGTCCAGTCGCTACACTTCTCGTTCAACACGGAACACTTCGTGTCGGTGACCCGATCGTCGTCGGTCACACGTTCGGTCGTATCCGGGCAATGGTCAACGATATCGGTCGTCGTGTCAAAGAAGTCGGACCATCGACGCCAATCGAAATCACAGGTTTAAACGATGTTCCGAAAGCGGGCGATCAATTCTTCGCATTCGAAGATGAGAAAAAAGCACGTCAAATCGGTGAAGCACGTTACCAACGTGAAATCGAAGCACAACGTCGCGATTCAGCGAAAGTTAGCTTAGAAGATCTCTTCGACCGCATCAAAGAAGGCGAAGTTAAGGACCTCAACATCATCATCAAAGGTGACGTTCAAGGTTCAGTTGAAGCCTTAGCCGGTTCATTGAAGAAAATTGATGTCGAAGGTGTTAAAATTAACATCGTACACTCAGGTGTTGGTGCGATCACAGAAGGTGACGTTATCCTCGCCTCAGCAGCAAATGCGATCATCATCGGATTCAACGTTCGTCCGGATGGTAACGCGAAATCAATGGCAGATCAGGAGAAAGTCGAAATTCGTCTTCACCGGATCATCTACAATGCGATTGAAGAAATCGAGCAAGCGATGAAAGGTCTCCTTGATCCTGAGTTCGTCGAGAAAATCATCGGTCAAGCTGAAGTCCGCGATGTCATTAAAGTATCGAAAGTCGGTACGATCGCAGGTGGATATGTCACGGAAGGTAAGTTAACGCGTGATGCAGGTGTCCGTGTCGTTCGTGATAGTATCGTCATCTACGAAGGAAAACTCGATACACTTCGCCGCTTCAAAGATGATGTCAAAGAAGTCGCTGCTGGTTACGAGTGTGGTATTAAGATCGAACGTTATGATGATGTGAAAGTTGATGATGTCATCGAAGCGTTCATTATGGAAGAAGTCAAACGGAAGTAACAGAACGGAATCCATTCTTCCGAACTGGAGGGAACAAACATGAGTTTACGCTCGAATCGTGTCGCCGAACAGGTGCGTAAGGAAATTACGCAACTGCTCATCAAAGATGTCAAGGATCCACGCGTCAAGCCGATTACCGTCACAGGTGTCGAAGTGACAGGAGACTTGCAACAAGCTACGATCTTCTATTCGGTCCTCGGTGACGAAAAAGCACGTGAGGATGCGCGCATCGGTCTTGAAAAATCAAAAGGCTTCATGCGTAAGGAAATCGGATCGCGGATTCGTCTACGGAAAACACCTGAACTGTTGTTCGAGGTCGATTCTTCTGTCGAATACGGATCACGCATTGATGAGTTGCTTCGGAATTTGAACAAAGATTAACACCTAAGGCAACCACGCGTGTGGTTGCCTTTTTTTCAAGGAGGACATCACGTGGAACCCATCGGAGTATTACCACTAGATAAACCAGCCGGAATGACCAGTCATGACTGTGTCTTTCGTCTACGTCGCTTGTTTCAGACGAAAAAAGTCGGACATACAGGGACACTTGACCCGGAAGTAACAGGTGTCTTACCGATCTGTCTCGGTCGAGCGACGAAGCTTGCCCGGTTTATCACGGATGAAGGAAAACGTTACGCGGCGGAAGTGACGATCGGCTTCGCAACGACGACGGAAGATGCACACGGGGAGACGGTTCGTGAAACACCGGTCGAGCCCGGAAGTATTACTGAAGAGGCAATCGCTGATATTCTGAGCGCATTGACAGGGGAGATCGAGCAGACGCCACCGTATTATTCAGCAGTCAAAGTGAACGGGAAGAAACTATACGAATATGCACGAAAAGGCATTGAAGTCGAGCGACCGACACGGATTGTCCGTATCGATCGATTGGAACGGACATCGGACCTTGTGTTCGAAGATGGTCTTTGTCGCTTCCGCCTCGATATCGCCTGTGGAAAAGGGACGTATATCCGGACGCTAGCAGTCGAAATCGGAGAACGCCTCGGTTATGCCGCACACATGAGCGACTTACGTCGGACAGGTTCTGGTGCGATTGCTGAGACGGACACCGTCACACTCGAGACGCTCGAATCATACGAGACAGTCGAAGAACGGATGCAACACGTCCTACCGATCGAACACGTCATCCAAAAATGGCCACGATTGACGGTCGATGCAGCAACAGCGCAGCGTGTCTTGAACGGAGCAAAGCTGACAAGCATTCCAGTCGAATTCGAGCTGTTTACTGTCTATAATGAAGAGGACGTACCTTTAGCACTATATCGACGTCTTCCAGAAGAACAGGTAGCACGCGTCGAGGTCATGCTACAAATCGATTAAGATCGGAGAGAGCATCATGGACATCATACATTTGACATATCCGGAACAGCCTCAAAAAGCCCCTGCTGTCATCGCACTTGGCTTTTTTGACGGTGTACATCTCGGACATCAGCAAGTCATCGCAGCAGCACGGAAAGAAGCGGAGGCTCGTCGCCTGCCTTTGGCTGTCATGACCTTTGATCCACATCCGAAACAAGTACTTGGTAAAGGGGATGAACCGGTTCGCTACATCACGCCGCTTGAACGTAAATTAGAGAAAATCGAACGCCTTGGTGTCGATCGTGTTTATGTAATTGAGTTCACGATTCCTTTCTCGGAATTGTCACCGCAAGCTTTCGTCGATGAATATCTGATTGCGTCTGGAGCAGAGCATGTCGTCGCTGGATTTGATTATTCCTACGGTCGCTTCGGAGCTGGCAAAATGACGACGCTTGATTTTCATAGTCGGGGCACGTTCACACACACCGTTGTAGCAGAGTTCCAAGAAGAAGCAGAAAAAATCAGCTCAACCCGGATTCGTCGTTTACTTGCTGCAGGAGAAGTCGAACCGGCTGCACGTTTGCTTGGTGAACCCTACCAAATCAAAGGTACAATCATTCACGGTGACGCACGCGGTCGACAAATTGGCTTCCCGACAGCCAACATGCGCCCAGAATTCGCCTACGTCATACCGAAACTTGGTGTGTATGCGACATTCGTTCGCTTAGCGGACGGTCGTCGATTCAAAGCGATGACGAACGTCGGCAGACGCCCGACGTTTTATGAGACGGGAGACGTCAGTATTGAGACACATCTTCTTGACTTTGATGAGGATCTTTATGGTCAAGAATTGACGCTTGAATGGATCGCTTACTTACGCGATGAAAAAGCCTTCAATGGTATCGATCAATTGAAAGAACAATTGGCACGGGACCGTGAAGAGGCAAATACACGATTAAGCGTTTGACAGTACGGACAGGGTTCGTTATGATAGGTCAGTACGATCACGTACAGCCGATTCACTTGGCATCTGGTCTCACCATCCGATGCTCGGGAATACGGTCATTTATAAGATGGAGGTGGAGTGACAATGGCACTCACAAAAGAACGTAAAAACGAAATCATCGAAGCATATGCTACGAAACAAGGCGATACTGGTTCGCCGGAAGTACAAGTTGCTGTTTTAACTGAACAGATCACAACTTTGAACGATCACTTACGTACACACAAAAAGGATCACCACTCACGTCGTGGTCTCTTGAAAATGGTCGGTCGTCGCCGTAACTTGCTCACATACCTTCGTAACAAGGATGTTGCACGTTACCGTTCGTTGATCGAGCGTCTTGGTCTCCGTCGCTAATCCCGACGAGAACGAGGTAGGGAAGCAGGAGCATCGTCTCCTGTTTCTTTTTTTTGCCGATTCATGGACTTTTTGCGCAAGAACCTACATAATTAGATTTGAATGAAAAAACGGATAGCAGTGAGAGGAGATTTGTGCATGTCACAAACAAAACAGACGTTTTCGACCGAACTCGGTGGACGTCCATTAACGATTGAAATCGGTCAATTAGCAAAACAAGCGAACGGAGCAGCATTGATTCGTTACGGCGATACAGCCGTTCTTGCTACGGTCGTTGCATCAAAACAACCGAAGGACTTAGATTTCTTCCCATTAACAGTGAACTATGAAGAAAAATTATATGCGGCAGGGAAAATCCCAGGTGGATTCCTTAAACGTGAAGGACGTCCTGGAGAGAGTGCGATCTTGACTTCGCGTCTAATCGACCGTCCAATCCGTCCATTATTCCCGGATGGTTTCCGTCACGACGTACAAGTGGCGACGACGGTTCTTTCGTCAGATGCTGACAATTCACCAGAAGTCGCTGCGATGATCGGGGCTTCGATTGCGCTTTCGATCTCGGATATTCCGTTCGATGGTCCAATCGCAGGCGTGACGATCGGTCGCGTCGACGGAGAATTTGTCGTGAACCCGACTTCAGCGCAAATGGAAGTTAGCGACATCGACCTTCAAGTTGCCGGAACGAAACATGCCGTCAACATGGTTGAAGCAGGTGCGAAGGAAGTATCGGAACAAGCAATGCTTGAAGCGATCTTACTTGGACACGATGTCATCAAGGAAATGATCGCGTTCCAAGAAGAAATCGTCGCACAAGTCGGTAAAGAGAAGTTCGAATATACGGTATCAAGCTTCGATGAGACAATCGTCAATCGCCTGAAAGCAGAAGCATTGGCAGAAGTCACACAAGCGGTTCAAGTCGAAGAAAAACAAGCGCGTGACGTTGCCATCAACGAAGTCATCGCAAAATACATCGAATTGTATGCTGCTGACGAGTCAGTCACAGCAGAACAACTGGCAGAAGTATCAGGCGTGCTCAACAAGTTCGTCAAAGACGAAGTCCGTCGTCTCATCACAGAAGACAAAGTCCGTCCAGATGGTCGTGGTCTTGCTGAGATCCGTCCACTCGATTCAGAAGTCGGTCTCTTGCCACGTGCACACGGTTCAGGTTTGTTCACACGCGGTCAGACACAAGTCTTGTCTGTCGCGACACTCGGTGTTGCAGGGGACGCTCAAATCATCGATGGTCTTGGTCTGAAGGAAGAGAAACGCTTCATGCACCACTACAACTTCCCGCCATTCTCAGTCGGGGAAGCACGTCCGATGCGCGCACCAGGTCGTCGTGAAATTGGTCACGGGGCACTCGGAGAACGCGCACTCTTACCAGTTCTTCCGAATGAAGTTGATTTCCCGTACACGATCCGTCTCGTGTCAGAAGTGCTTGAATCGAACGGTTCTTCATCACAGGCTTCAATCTGTGGTTCGATCCTTGCCATGATGGATGCGGGTGTTCCACTCAAAGCACCTGTCGCTGGTATCGCGATGGGCTTGATCATGGAAGGTGAAAATTACTCGATCTTGACAGATATCCAAGGGATGGAAGATCATCTCGGCGATATGGACTTTAAAGTCGCTGGAACTCACGAAGGTGTAACAGCTCTACAAATGGATATGAAAATTGGCGGAATCACGCGTCAAATCCTAGAAGAAGCACTCGAACAAGCACGTCTTGGTCGTTTGCACATTCTTGAGCACATGCAAACGGTCATCGCTGAACCACGTGTCGAATTGTCACAATACGCACCAAAAATCGTCACACTTAAAATCAATCCAGATAAAATCCGTGATGTCATCGGACCTGGTGGTAAAGTCATCAACGGTATCATCGATGAGACAGGCGTTAAGATCGACATCGATCAAGACGGAACCGTCTTCATCGCTTCGACGGATCAAGCTGGCATTGATCGTGCCCGTCAATTGGTCGAAGATATCGTCCGTGAAGTCGTCGTCGGCGAAGAGTTCGACGGAACAGTCCGTCGTGTTGAGAAATTCGGTGCATTCGTCGAATTGTTCAAAGGAAAAGACGCACTCGTCCACATTTCGGAACTCGCACTTAACCGTGTCGGTCAAACGGAAGATGTCGTCAAACTTGGAGATAAGCTAAAAGTCCGTGTCACAGAAATCGATGACAAGGGACGCGTCAACGCTTCGCACAAAGTCCTGCTCGTCGAAGGCTTAAGCGAAGAAGATCGTGCCGCATACGAAGAAAAGAAAAAGACAGAGCGTGAGAACCGCCCGCCACGCCGGGATCAGGGTTCACGCCCACCACGTGACGGACAACGTCCACCACGTCGTAACTAATGAATCCAAGGTGGCTCGACGGTGCAGAGAATGCAACGAGAGCCACCTTGTTTCCTATATTTGGAGGAATTACTATGATCGAACGGATACAATTAGAAAACGGAGTTCGACTGATCGTTGAACGAATGCCGGAAGCACGCAGCGTCGCGACCGGAATCTTCATTCAAGCAGGAAGCCGGACGGAACAGATCGAGGAGCATGGGATCAGTCATCTCATCGAGCATATGATGTTTAAAGGAACAAAACGCCATACGGCAAAAGAGATTGCGGTTTACTTTGACCGACTTGGTGGAAATATTAATGCGTTCACGAGTAAGGATCAAACGTGTTATTACGTCAAGACATTAGATGAACATGCAGGCGAAGCCTTTCACGTATTGGCTGACATGTTCCTCGAATCGACGTTTGACGCGGATGAACTGGAAAAAGAGAAAAAGGTCGTCATTGAAGAGATTAAAATGTACGATGACACACCGGATGATCTCGTCCATGAGTTATTAGCTGTTGCAGCTTACGGAGAGGATGTCATGGCTCGACCGATTCTTGGAACGGAAGAGAGTGTGCTTCGGATTGATCGTGCGATGATCGGGCGATATCTCGAAGAAGCGTATGCTCCGGATCAAATCGTCATTTCCGTTGCTGGAAACGTCTCAGACGCGTTGATTGCGCAGATTCAAGAGCGGATGTCGATCCTCGAATCACGATCGAAGACACGCGAGACGATAGAGCCAAGGTTACAAAATGGTGTGATTCGTAAGGAAAAGGATACGGAGCAGGCTCATATTTGTTATAATTTCCGTGCGATTCCTTCTGCTGACCCACGTTTGCCTGCCCTCGCCTTACTCAATAATGCATTCGGTGCGACGATGTCGAGTCGCTTGTTCCAATCGATTCGAGAGGAACGCGGTCTTGCTTATTCAGTCTTCTCCTATTACACGACGTTTGACGATCATGGAACGTTCACGATCTATGTCGGCACGTCACCGGAATCGGTTGAAGAGGTCGAACAGGTCCTCGCTGCTGAAATCGATCGCTTAAAGCGAGATGGATTGTCGACGAAGGAACTCGAAGATGGGATTGAACAGCTGAAAGGTTCTTTGATTCTCGGGAACGAAGGCACATCGAGCCATATGAATCGAAACGCCCGAAATGAGTTGCATCTGCATCGCCATCCATCACTTGAAGAAGTGTTAGCGGATGTCGAACGGATTCGTCCATCGGACATCGAAGAGCTGATTGAGCACATCTTTTCGGAGGAACCGGCAAAGGCCTATATTCTTCCGGCAGACGAAGAAGAGGAAGCATGATAGCAGAACGGAATAGATGAAACATATGAAATGACGATGTCGAGAAAGAAGGAATACCGTTGAATTTAGCTGAATTGATTCAAGTCATACAGACGCAAAAAATCGAACGAATGGTAGAGGTGGACGTTACGTCCATCACGACCGATTCACGGGATGTTAAACCGGGAACATTGTTCGTCGCCATCAAAGGATATACTGTTGATGGACACGACTATGCTAAACAGGCGGAAGCACAAGGAGCGGTCGCAATCGTCGCGGAACAACCGGTCGACGTGTCGATTCCTGTCATTCTTGTTCGTAGTACATCACGTGCCATTGCCGAGTTGGCTGGCAAATTCTATGATTATCCTTCTGAAAAGATGCGGATGATTGGTATTACGGGAACGAATGGGAAAACGACGACGACGACGATCGTCCGTGATATATTAGCGCACCTTGGTCGGAAGACGGGTATCATCGGTACGGTTGAAGTCAAGATTGGTGACCGCGTCGTGCCAAGTCGCAATACAACACCACAAAGCTCCGAGTTACAAGCATTTCTGCATCAGATGCATGAAGAAGATGTCCAAGATGTCATCATGGAAGTTTCTTCACATGGATTAGAGCTTGGTCGGGTAACGGGTGTCGATTACGACGTTGCGGGATTCACAAATCTGACGCATGATCACCTTGATTTCCACAAAACATTTGAAAACTATGCGCGTGCCAAAGGATTGTTGTTCGCACAACTCGGTCAACGGCTGTCGACAGAGAAAGTTGCGATCTTGAATGCGGATGATCCGACGAGTGAGCTGTATGAGATGATGACAGGTGCTCGTGTCATGACATACGGCATTGACAACGCAGCTGACCTCCGAGCAACGGCGATTGAACAGTCGCTTCAACAAACGACGTTCACGATGCTGTACAAGGAAAAACAAGTCGATGTCACGGCGAATTTCATCGGTCGCTTCAACGTCTACAATCTGTTGCTTGCGACAGGGATCCTCTTATCTTGCGGATATGAGCTAGCGACGATCGCAGGCGCGATTTCAGCAATCCGTCCGGCAAAAGGTCGGATGCAACGCTTGCCGATTGAAGGATATAACGTCTATGTCGACTATGCGCATACGCCTGACGGTATCGAACAGTGTCTGAAAGCACTCGTTGACGTACCGAAGGAAAAGATCGTCTTCCTAATCGGGACAGGTGGAAACCGCGATGTTACGAAACGACCGAAGATGGGTGAACTCGCTTCGACGTACGCAGGAACCGTCGTCATCACGACGGATGATCCACGATATGAAGCGTATGATTCAATCACATCCGGCATCGCCAAAGGGATGACACACGATCAGTTCGTTGAAATCGGTGATCGGGAAGAGGCCGTACGTTACGCAGCACGTCTCGCACGACCAGATAATATCGTCATCTTAGCCGGTAAGGGCCATGAAAAATATCAAATCATTGGGGATGAGAAATTCCCGCTCGATGAGGAAATCATCGTCAAAGAGATGATACGGCAAATGGAGGAACAGAAGTGACTTATCAACCAATCGTTGTAACCATAGATCAATTTGAAACATTCGTAAAAACACATCCCAAAGGCGACTTACTCCAGCTTCCAGCATGGGGAGAAGTCAAAAGCGCGACAGGATGGACACATGAACGTATCGCGGTCGGAACGGCTTCCGGTGAGATTGCCGGAGTTGGTCTTCTTTTGTTCAAGAAAGTACCGAAGCTACCGTTCACGCTTTGTTATGCACCGCGCGGTTTCGTCGTCGATTATACAGATACGGACGCACTTCGCGCCCTTCGTGACGAAGCGATTCGTGTCGCAAAACAACAGAAGGCAATTGCGATTAAATTTGATCCAAACGTCGAGCGGGAAGAATATCCTGGTCTGTTGCAGGAGATGCAAGGACTTGGCTTCAAACATAACGGATTTGGTGGCGGTTTTGACTACGCGCAACCACGCTTTACGATGGAGACGAGTCTTGAAGGAACAGAAAAAGAGATCTTTGACGGTTTCCATTCGAAGTTCCGCTATAACGTCCGCCTTGCTGAACGCAAAGGGATCGTATGCGAACAAGCGGATCGTGAAGGGCTTAAGACATTTGCGAAGCTAATGGTCGAGACGGGCGAACGGGATGGGTTCTCGATCCGCGGTCTGGATTATTTCGAGAATCTGTATGATCATCTCCATCCAAAGGGTGATGCGGTCTTGTTTTTGACGAAACTCGATGTCGTACGTGCTCTTGAGAATACGGAAGCCTTATTACTTCAAGCCGATAAGGAACTCTCGAAGATTCATCGTCAGCTTGAGAAAGAGACGGTCGAGAAGAAGTTGAAAAGCTTAAACAATCGCTTGGAGCAGACGACAGCACAAATCGAAAAAGCAGAGAAGTCGAAAACGGAACTGATGACGATTGCTGCCAAACATCCAAACGGTGTCATCCTGTCTGGTGGTCTTTTGACGCTTGCTGGTCGCCGCTCGTATTACTTATATGGCGCTTCATCAAACGAGTACCGGGAATTCATGCCGAACCACTTGATGCAATGGACGATGATGCAATATGCGAAAGAACATGGTGCGCTCTCATATGACTTCGGTGGAGTCAGTGGTTCGACCGATCCGGATGATCATTACGCGGGACTCTATGCCTTTAAATCTGGGTGGGGTAGCCGGATGATTGAAAAAATCGGTGAGTTTGATTATGTACTCAATCGTCCGCTCTATCTGTTGCTTGAGACTGGTTTACCGATTCTACAAAAACTTCGGAAGAAGCTTCGCCGCTGATGAAACGGGGAACAATCTTCGGTTGGATCGTATTTTTATTGACGATGTTTGCGATTGGATTGTTTCTTGCGGCATCCATGAACCGGATGCCGACGATTTTAATGGATCAACCGGAGCTCGGGATTGATAGTTGTCCACGAGACGTAGCGGGAGAAAATCGCTTAATCAATGCAAGTGAGCCAAACCTGAAGCGTCTCCACCCAGCTGTCGAGGCAGGGGCAAAGGACCTGATCCGTGTGGCGCATTCTTGCTACAATATCGATATCAAGATTACGCAAGGATACCGCTCGATTCAGCAACAGAATGCGCTATATGAACAAGGACGTTCTAAGGCAGGTGAAGTCGTCACGAATGCTCGTGGTGGTGAATCGATGCACAATTATGGACTCGCTGTCGATTTCGTTCAGCTCGTAAATGGACAGATTTCGTATGATCTTGAGTATGATGGGAATCGGTCTGGAAAAAGTGATTGGCGTGAAGTCGCTGATATCGGAAAAGCACTCGGTTTCGAATGGGGAGGGGATTGGAAACGATTCGTCGACTATCCTCATTTTGAGATGACGTTCGGGTATTCGCTCGACGAACTGAAGGCTGGTGAACGTCCAAGCCGTTCGGAAAAAGCAAAACGAACGGAAGAAGTCGAAGACTTGTTGAATACGTGATCAACGTCATTCCTGGAGTAATGTGGCAGGAATGACGTTTTTTTTAGATTTCCTAGTCCGATTGTTGGCAGATTGTGAAAATTCGGCTAGAATAGTGATAGTGATAAGTGGACGGCTCACGAAAAGTGAATATGAATTATAGGAGGTCATGTCGTGTCAAAGAAGAAGACGGAAAAAGTAAGCGTCTTTGCTCTTGGTGGCGCCGGTGAGATCGGGAAGAACATGTACGTCGTCGAACTCGACGAGGACATCTTCGTCATCGATGCCGGGTTAATGTTCCCAGGAGACGAGATGCTTGGAATTGATAAAGTAATTCCAGACATCAGTTATTTAAAAGAAAACAAAGAGCGGATTCAGGGGATTTTCATTACCCATGGTCACGAGGACCATATCGGGGCACTCAGTTACGTCTTGCGTGACTTGAAGGTACCGGTTTACGGAACACGTTTGACGCTCGGTTTGATTGAACACAAGTTAAAAGAAGCCGGTTTATTGAAAAAGGCAGATCTTCGTCCAATTGATGCCAAGACGAAATTAACCGTTGCAGGTCATTTCATTACGTTCTTCCGGGTCAACCATTCGATTCCGGATGCAGTCGGGGTTTGTATTCAAACGTCTCAAGGTGCCATCGTCCATACGGGGGATTTCAAGTTCGATTACACACCGGTCGATGGAAAACAGGCAGACTTCGGGAAAATTGCAGCAATTGGTCAACGGGGAGTACTTTGTTTACTGTCTGACTCAACGAATGCAGAGCGACCAGGGATGTCTGGATCAGAATCAATCGTCGGTTCTGAACTGAACGACGTCATCTATGAGGCACCAGGTCGTGTCATCGTTGCTTCATTCGCTTCAAACATCCATCGTCTACAACAAGTATTTGCAGCAGCAGAAGCGAACAATCGAAAAGTAGCGGTCGTTGGTCGTAGCATGGTCAATAACGTCGAAGTGGCACAGCGTTTGAATTACTTACGCTTCAAACAGAAAACATTGATTGATCTATCTGACATCAACCGCCTCGACGATAACCAAGTCGTCATCTTGACGACAGGATCGCAAGGTGAGCCGATGGCAGCCTTGACACGAATGGCGCGTAATGCACATAAGCAAGTCAATATTCGCTTGAACGATACGGTTGTCGTTGCGGCTTCGCCGATTCCGGGTAACGAAAAATCGGTTTCGAAAACGATCGATCTCTTGTTCCGTGCTGGTGCGAATGTCATTTACAACCAACGGAAAGTACACGTGTCCGGTCACGGTCATGCGGAAGATCTGAAGCTGATGCTCAACTTGATCAAACCGAAATTCTTCCTACCGATTCACGGAGAATTCCGGATGCAAAAGGCACACAGTCGTCTCGCACAGACGGTTGGCGTCAATGCGAACAACATCTTCATCATCGAGAATGGAGATGTCGTTGAGTTCGAGAAGCGTAAAGCACGGATGTCACGCAAAGTGAACGCTGGGAACGTCTTGATCGACGGAATCGGTGTGGGTGATGTTGGAAACATCGTTCTTCGTGATCGTCGCTTGTTATCGCAAGACGGTGTCGTCCTTTGTGTCATTACGATCAGTCGGAAAAACAAGACGATCGTCTCAGGACCGGAAATCATCTCTCGCGGATTCGTCTACATGCGTGAATCAGAAGATATGATTAACGAAGCGAACCGAATCGTTGCGAAACAACTACAAGGTAAATTAAATGGAGAATTGGATTGGACGGAGATGAAGTCGTTGATTCGAGATAAACTGAGTGCTTATCTCTATGAACAGACGAAACGCCGCCCGATGATTCTTCCGATCATCATGGAGATTTAACAAACGAGCGGCTCAGATTGACCAATACCTGGTCCACTGAGCCGCTTTTTTATCAGGAGGGATGACGTATGGCGACGACGAAACGAAAACCCGTACGAAAAAAAACGCCGCCACGGAAACGACCGGCAGCGAAGAAACAACGTCAGCCGATTGCGTATCGTACATACGCGACCATCATCGCGATCGTCTCACTGCTTGCCTTTGTTCTCGCTTTCGGAGAGTTTGGTAAAGTCGGACTGACGCTAGCTGATGGAGGAGAGCACTTAATCGGTCAGTTCGGTTCCTTATTATACGGAGGAATTGGTGCCGTACTGCTCTTATTACTATCGAATGCGTCACGTGCTCAGAAATGGGCATGGTCGATGCTATTGATCGGCGCAGTCGTCTGGATCGATTTAATACTCGGTGCACCTCGCGGTATCTTAAACGGATGGCTCTATCAAAACGCAGCATATTATATTTCGAGCGCGGGTGCCTTCTTGATTGGTCTGTTCTTTATCGGAACAGCCGTTCATATCCTACGCCCCTCATTTTATGGTGAGCTGTGGCTTGGGCTTCGAGAACGTATCGAAGAATTTCGCAATCGTGAACGGACATCACGTCCTCGTGTCGAAAAAGAGTTGAAAGCGAAACCGGTTCGTGAGAAAAAACCGAAGACGTTGCGACCAGCAACTGTCGAGGAACCGATCGAAACGGAACAAGAAGCAGAAGATCCTTCCGTCAACATTCTAGACGTTCCGATCATCGGTTTCACGGATCACGTTGAACCGCAAGCAGCGGAGACACAAGGACCGTTGACGATGACAGAGACACCCGACGGTTATCAATTGCCGTCGCTTGATTTGTTAGCAGAACCAACATCAAAAGACTTGTCCGGTGAGAACAAACGATTGAAGGACAATGCGACGAAATTGATTGCGACCTTAAAGTCGTTCGGGATCGGAGCAAAAGTTTTAAAGATTCATCTCGGACCTAGTGTCACGAAGTACGAGATTGAACCAAAACAAGGAATCAAGCTTAGTCGAATCACGGGACTCGCCGATGACTTAGCGCTAGCGTTAGCCGCAAAAGATATCCGGATCGAAGCACCGATTCCGGGTAAAGCGGCTGTTGGAATCGAGGTGCCGAACCGTGAAGTCGCCATGGTATCACTTCGAGAAGTACTAGGAGCGGAGAGCGTCCAATCTGATAGCGATCGTTTGCTCGTCGCACTCGGACGAAGCATTTCTGGTGAGACGGTGACAGCGAAGTTGAATAAGATGCCACACGTCTTAGTTGCCGGTTCGACGGGTTCCGGTAAATCGGTCTGTATTAATGGGATGATTGTCTCGATATTGATGCGGGCACGACCGGATGAAGTCCGCTTGATGATGATTGACCCGAAAATGGTCGAATTGAATGTCTACAACGGCATTCCGCACCTCTTAGCGCCCGTCGTCACCGATCCTAAAAAAGCGGCACAGGCATTAAAACAGGTCGTCTCGGAAATGGAACGCCGTTATGAGATCTTCAGTCAAAACGGAGCGCGCAACATCGAAGGCTACAATGCACTGATTGATAAGATGAACGCAGAGGAGAAAGTGCATCAACGATTACCGTACATCGTCGTCATCGTCGATGAGTTAGCTGACTTGATGATGGTCGCGTCAAACGAAGTCGAAGATGCGATCATGCGACTTGCACAAATGGCGCGAGCAGCAGGAATTCATATGGTCATTGCGACGCAGCGTCCGAGTGTTGACATCATCACCGGTGTCATCAAGGCGAATATCCCGTCGCGGATCGCATTCAGTGTATCGAGTGCGACTGACTCGCGGACGATTCTTGATACGGGAGGCGCTGATAAATTGCTCGGACGAGGAGATATGTTGTTACTTGGTAACGGCATGAACAAACCGGTCCGCGTACAAGGAGCCTTTTTATCGGACGAAGAAGTCGAGAAGGTCGTCAATCATGTCATCAGTCAGCAAAAGGCACAGTATGTTGAAGCGATGATTCCAAAAGATGTACCAGAGGGCGAAACAGAGGTCGACGATCCACTTTACGATGAGGTCGTCCAGTTCATTCTGACACAAGAGACAGCATCAACGTCGATGATTCAACGAAAGTACCGCATCGGTTACAACCGAGCTGCCCGTCTTATTGATGCGTTAGAAGAAAACGGTCTAATTGGTCCATCTGAAGGATCTAAACCACGTCGCGTCATGGGACGTTAATCGAGTAGAAAGGAAGTCGTGGAATATTCCGGGGCTTCCTTTTCTTTTCTAGAAAAATGTATAGAGAAGACCCGGTATCTCAAAAAAAGAAAAGACATATGAAAAAAAGACATGATGATTTTGTATAAATAGAAATGACTGGAAAAATTCATAAATGCATCAAAAATAAAATCGCTTTCATGAAAATAGTTGTCAGACGTCTGTTGATTTTCAGTAGTGTTTTTGGCATACTCAGTCATATGAGTGACCGACCTTCAACACGAGGGCTGGGAGCGGCTTTTTCACAAATAGATAATGAAAGCGCTCTCATAATTGCAGAGGAGATGGATGAAATGAAGAAGAAACAGGTAATCGTATCGATGATGTCAGTAGCGACGGTTGGTCTTGTTGCTTGTGGTGGTTCAGGTGAGAAAGCCGATCAAAAAGATCAATTCTCTGTTGCGATGGTAGCCGATAAGGGTGGTATCGATGATAAATCGTTCAACCAATCCGCTTGGGAAGGTCTGCAAGCGTACGGTAAAGACAACAAACTTCAAAAGAATGAAGGGTTCTCTTATCTACAATCTAAATCGCAACAAGATTATCAACCGAATCTATCGCGTCTTGCTCGTGGGGGAGAAGATTTAGTTTTCGGAATCGGGAACACGTTCAATGAGGATATCAAAACAGTTGCTGATCAATTCAAAGACACACAATTCGCAATCATCGATAACGTCGTTGAAGGAAAGAACGTCACGTCGATCACATTCAAGGAAAATGAAGGAGCATATCTTGCAGGGATCGTTGCTGCAATGGAGACGAAAAAAGATCATATCGGTTTCGTTGGTGGGATGAAGATGGACGTCATCGAGCGTTTCCGCGCTGGTTTCGAAGCCGGAGCTAAATCCGTCAATCCGAAGATTAAAATCGATGTCCAATATGCGGAAGACTTCGCAGCTCCAGAAAAAGGTCAAGCGATCGCAGCTGGAATGTATGGTAAAGGAGCAGATATCATCTTCCCAGCAGCAGGTGGTACAGGAAATGGTGTCTTCACAGAGGCGAAGAACCGTAAGAAAAACGGTGAAAATGTCTCAGTCATCGGTGTCGACCGAGACCAAAAAGAAGAGGGTATGCCGGAAGATGTTACGATGACTTCTGTTATCAAACGTGTCGACCGTGCAGTCGAAGATACAGCAAACGCAGCGAAGGACGGTAAACTCGAGGGTGGCAAAACGATTCGTTATGGTCTGAAAGAAGACGGCGTTGATATCGTACCATCTGAAAAGATTTCGAAGAAGACGTTGACTGCGCTTGAGAAAGCAAAAGCAGATGTCGTTTCTGGGAAAATCGAAGTACCTGAGCAATAAGCGTTGAAAAAAGAAGGGGCATTCTTAGGTAGAATGCCCTATTTTCTTCCATTATTGATTGCGTTATGAAAAGGGTTACAAAAGCGCCAGAAGTCAGACTTCTAACCTGTTACAAAATGATTGCAGGATTGTGTTGGGCGTCATATACTTATCTTGGCTGGAGTTCTCATACGTCAGAAGTCTGAGCACTGGTAACAACTAGATAGAGGATGGAGATGCGTCATGTCGATTAAATTAGATCATCGTTTGCTTTATTTACGTGTGATTGAAAAGATCAAGTCTGACATCGATGACGGCGTTTATAAGGAAGGCGAGAAGCTCCCTTCAGAGTTTGAACTTTCAAAGCAACTTGGCGTCAGTCGAGCTACTCTTCGAGAGGCATTACGAATTCTTGAAGATGAGAACATCGTCATCCGTAAACACGGTGTCGGTACGTTTATCAATGCAAGACCACCGTTTACTTCTGGAATCGAAGAATTGTACAGCGTAACAGAAATGATTGCGCGCGCAGGTATGGTTCCGACATCAGAAGTGTTATCATCCGAGATGGTCCAACCGACTGAGCGCGACCGAGAACGTTTTCAACTTGGTCCGGATGAATTGGTTTATCGAATCGAACGAATCCGACTCGCAGGAGATGTTCCTGTCGTCTATTGCGTCGATAAGATTCCTAGCCATTATATTAAAAATGAAGAGCAGTTCACCTCTTCGACATCATTGTTTGATGCTCTAGAAAAAGAACTCGGACGACGTGTCACACATGCTGTGACGCACATCGAGCCACGCATTGATCCGAAAATCGCTGAACAATTACATACGGACCAACCTTTGCTCGCATTGCGTCAAACGCATTATGATGAGCTCGACCGTTCCGTTCTTTTTTCAGCGAACTATTTCCGAGCAGATAAGTTTGATTTCCACGTCATCCGTAAACGTGTGTGAGCCATTGTTTTAGGATGAATACTGAAAGCGCTTTCCGTCAAAACCTACGTAACGCTCCTCATCGCCAGCCTCGGGTGCTAGACGTAGTCTTGAACTTTGTATGACCATATTCGAAAGGGGATTTTTCCAGATGAAAAAGAAGTCACTTCTCGCATTAGCAGCAACAGGTTTAGCAATGAGTTCGGTCCTTGCAGCATGTGGTGGCAACGACGATTCGAAAGATTCAGGTAGCGGTAGCAAATCAGAAGGCTTTAAAGTAGGTATGGTTACTGATACAGGCGGTGTTGATGATAAATCATTCAACCAATCTGCTTGGGAAGGTATCCAAAAGTTCGGAAAAGAAAACGACTTAAAAGAAGGTACTGGCTACAAATATCTTCAATCTGCAAAACAATCGGATTATCAACCAAACCTTCAGCAATTAGCTCGTGCTAAATATGACTTGATCCTCGGTATCGGATTCTTGATGGGTGAAGATATCGGTAAAGTAGCGGATCAGTTCAAAAAGAGCAACTTTGCACTCGTCGATATGGTCGTTGACAAGCCTAACGTCGCGTCAATCGTCTTCAAAGAAAACGAAGGATCGTTCCTCGTTGGTGTTGTTGCTGGTTTGACGACGAAATCAGATAAAGTCGGATTCGTCGGCGGCGTTAACTCTGACTTGATCAAGAAGTTCGAAAGTGGATTCAAAGCAGGTGTTAAAGCAGTTAACCCAGACGCTGACATCGAAGTTCAATATGCAGAAGACTTCAACGCTGCTGAAAAAGGACAAGCAATCGCTTCAGGTATGTATGGTAAAAAAGTCGACGTCATCTATCACGCAGCTGGTGGTACAGGACAAGGGGTATTCACAGAAGCGAAAAACCGTAAGAAAAACGGTGAAGATGTTTGGGTCATCGGTGTAGACCGTGACCAAGTCGAGGAAGGTATGCCAGAGAACGTCACATTGACGTCAATGGTCAAACGTGTTGATACAGCTGTTGAACAGGTCGCAAAAGATACGAAAGACGGCAACTTCCCAGCAGGTAAAGTCGTTGAGTTCGGTCTAAAAGACGGCGGTGTTGATATCGCACCTTCGAAAGACAACGTTTCGAAAGAAGCGCTCGATAAAGTCGAAGAGTACAAAAAACAAATCATCGATGGCGACGTTAAAGTCCCAGCGACAGACGACGAGTACAAAGAATACGAAGCGTCACTGAAATAATAATGAAAGCGGGGGTCGCTAGCATTGCGGCTCCCCCTTTTAAACTAAACATGGGAGTGGATTTTCTTGGAATACGTCATTGAGATGCTGAACATTAGAAAAGAGTTTGGCAGTTTCGTCGCAAATGATAATATCACGCTCCAGCTTCGGAAAGGTGAGATTCACGCTTTACTTGGTGAAAACGGTGCCGGAAAATCGACGCTGATGAACGTCTTATTTGGTTTGTATCAGCCTGAGGCTGGAGAAATTCGTGTACGTGGTGAAAAAGTCAATATTACGAGTCCGAACGTCGCGAACGATCTTGGAATCGGGATGGTGCACCAACACTTCATGCTCGTTCAAAATTTCACTGTTACTGAAAACATCATTTTAGGTGCAGAGCCACGTGCCGGAATTAAGATTGACCGTGAAACTGCACGTGAGAAGGTACGCCAGATTTCTGAACAGTATGGTCTTGCTGTTGATCCTGATGCAAAAATCGAGGATATCTCAGTCGGAATGCAGCAACGTGTTGAAATCTTGAAGACGTTGTACCGTGGTGCAGACATTTTGATCTTTGATGAACCATCTGCTGTCTTGACACCGCAAGAGATCAAGGAACTGATTCAGATCATGAATCGCTTGATCGCTGAAGGAAAGTCAATCATCCTCATCACGCATAAACTAAAAGAAATCATGGAAGTAGCTGATCGCTGTACGACGATTCGCCGTGGTAAATATATCGGTACAGTCGATATCGATGAGACGATGACACAGTCACGTCTTGCTGAAATGATGGTAGGTCGTGAAGTCAACTTTAATGCGGAGTATTCCAAGGCAACTCCACAAGAACTCGTTCTCGACATCAAGGATCTAGTCGTCAAGGACAGTCGCGGCATCAAAGCCGTCGATGGATTAAATCTCGACATTCGTGCCGGAGAGATCGTCGGAATTGCCGGAATCGACGGGAACGGGCAAACGGAATTGATTGAAGCCATCACTGGTCTCCGTAAAGCGGATAGTGGAGAAATCTTCCTCAACAATAAATCGATCAAAAACTTGAAGCCACGTAAAGTGACGGAATCAGGTGTCGGTCACATTCCGCAAGACCGTCATAAACATGGACTTGTCCTCGATTATTCAATCGGACATAACATGGTCTTACAAACGTATTACAAACAACCGTATTCAAAAGCAGGCATCATGAACTATAAACAAGTCATGGAAAAAGCAAAAACGCTCATCGAGAAGTTCGACGTCCGAACTCCAAGTCCAGAGACGTTTGCTCGTGCCTTGTCAGGTGGTAACCAGCAAAAAGCGATCATTGCGCGTGAAGTCGATCGTTCACCAGACCTATTGATTGCAGCACAGCCGACACGTGGTCTTGATGTCGGAGCAATCGAGTTCATTCATGAACAGTTGGTTCTTGAACGCGAAAAAGGTCGCGCTGTCTTGTTGATTTCATTCGAACTCGAAGAAATTCTTCAAGTATCAGATCGGATTGCCGTTCTTTATGAAGGAAAAACAGTTGCCTTCTTGGATCCAAAAGAAACGAATGAGATCGAGCTTGGCTTCTTGATGGCCGGCGGTAAGAAAGAGGAGGTAGGTCATTCATGAAGTTAGAGCGTTTTTACGGCATCCTCATTCCGATTCTTTCCATCATCCTTGGAATGGTCGTCGGGGCGATCGTCATGGTCATCGGCGGGTACGATCCGATTGCCGGTTTTGATCAGTTATTCTATGGTATTTTTGGCGAACCATACAGCATCGGTGAAACATTGCGAGCAGCAGCTCCGTTGATCTTTGCCGGTCTTGCTGTCGCGTTTGCTTTCCGAACTGGACTCTTTAACATCGGGGTCGAAGGGCAAGTTCTCGTCGGGTGGATGGTCGCAGTTTGGATCGGGATTGAGTTTGATCTACCGATGGCGATTCATTTACCGCTTGCTCTAATTGGAGCAGGTTTAGCAGGTGCACTTTGGGCATCGATTCCTGGTATCTTAAAAGCGAAGTTTCATGTGCATGAAGTCATCACGTCAATCATGATGAACTATATCGCATTGTATGTGACGAATGATATTTTACGTCATGTCATCGGTATTACGAACGAGCGGACGGAGTCAGTCAAGGAATCAGCATCCCTTGCTTCACCGTTCTTACAAGAGATGACGGATTTTTCACGATTGCATAACGGGATTTTCATCGCAGTCATCGCTGCCCTCGTCTTCTGGTTTATTTTGTGGAAAACAACGCTTGGTTATGAACTCCGAGCAGTTGGATTCAATAAAAATGCTGCAGAGTATGCAGGGATGGGCGTTAACCGAAACATCATCTTATCGTTCGTCATCTCGGGTGTGTTCGCAGGTCTCGCTGGAGCGATGGAAGGTCTTGGGACGTTCCAAAACATGACATTGAACGCGTCCTTCACAGGTGTTGGATTCGACGGAATCGCGGTTGCCTTGTTAGGTGCGAATAACCCGATCGGTGTCGTTCTCGCAGCGTTACTGTTTGCAGGACTCAATATCGGTGGTCTGTCGATGCAACAGATTGGTATTCCACCGGAACTGATCAAAATCATCATCGCATTCATCATCATCTTCGTGGCTTCGGGTTACGCGATTCGTCTCGTCATCGAGAAGTTCACGGTTAAGAAAGAATCTAAAAAAGCGAAAGGAGCCGGTCAATAATGGGCTTTCTTGAAGTACTTTATATCATCGTGCCAATCGCACTCGCCTATTCGGCTCCGTTAATCATTGCAGCACTTGGCGGCATTTTCAGTGAGCGTTCTGGCGTCGTCAACATCGCGTTAGAAGGATTAATGGTCATGGGTGCCTTCACAGGTGTCGTCACGGCATTGACTTTATCGAAAATGGGCTTAGGTGCTGCGAGTCCTTGGCTTGCGATGCTCATCGCGATCGTCGTCGGAGCGGTCTTCTCACTGTTCCTTGCGATTCCAGCAATCCTATTCCGAGCAGACCAAACGGTTCTTGGAGTAGCGATCAACTTGCTTGCGGTTGGTCTTGCGATCTTCCTTGTCCGTGCACTTTACAGTAAAGGACAGACAGATTCGATTCCAAACCGGATTTCGAAAGAAAATGTACCATTCTTGTCTGATATTCCAGTCTTGAAGATGTTCTTCGCGAACGTCTACTACACATCGTATATCGCGATCGTTCTCGCGTTCGTCGCATGGTACATCATCTTCAAGACACCATTTGGTCTTCGTTTACGTTCTGTCGGGGAACACCCGATGGCAGCGGACACAATGGGAATCAACGTCACGAAGATGCGTTTCATCGGCGTTATGATCTCTGGTGGTTTCGGCGGTCTTGCTGGTGCTGTCTACGCGACGTCGATTTCATTGAACTTCAGTGTGACGACGATTCTCGGTCAAGGCTTCCTCGCGATTGCGGCGATGATCTTCGGAAAATGGAACCCACTCGGTGCCATGGGGGCAGCCCTCTTCTTCGGGTTCGCTCAAGCGATTTCGATCATCGGTCAGCAATTGCCGTTACTCGATCAAATTCCACAAGTGTATCTGTTGATTGCGCCGTATTTATTGACGATCTTAGCACTTGCTGGTGTCGTTGGTCGTGCGGATGCACCAAAAGCTGTCGGTGTACCGTATATCAAAGGTAAACGCTAAATTTTTACTAATCATAGACCGGATGTTGCCAATTGGTGACATCCGTTTTTTTTAGATGATCGATAGATTGAATGAGAAAAAGTCCAATAAAAAAGATGCTTCGCGAGGAAACATCTTTTTTTATTCACTTATTCGAATTTTAACGCATCGCCTTCGAACGATTCATCTGCTACTTTGATTGAATCCGTCGGGCAACCTTCGAATGCATCAATCATATCGTCGAATAATGCTTCTGGAATTTCGGCAGTACCATTGTTATCATCAAGAATGACATACGCCAAACCCTCATCATCATAATCATAGATATCTGGTGCCGCTGCTCCACAAGCACCACAAGCGATGCAAGTATCTTTGTCGACAATCGTAAATTTAGCCATTGAACGGTCTCCTCTCTATACGAAAACATTATTGAAACACGCTGTTCTCATCTATATGTCATTGTATCGGACTCATCGTTGCATTTCAATGACGAAGCACAAGTGACAGCAGAAAATGTATATATCATCACATGCCCGCAAACGGCCTCTCTAAAACGTAACGATGAAACAGGAATAGCATATCATCTTTGATTTGGAAACGACATACAACAGGAGGGAGCGTGACATATGGAAGTTTCTTTACTCGAGCGTATTTTTCTGGAATCGATCCAGCGCCTTCGAAATGAACGATCTGACCGCAGTCTTTATCATGTTTTTCAAGGAAAGAAATCAGCGACTTCTCTGCAAGATGCTCATTTTTATGATTTAGAGTCGGTATTCGGTACTGTATTAGTCAGTAAACAGCGATTCGAAACAATCTTGGCTGAACTTGCGCAGAAGAATTGGATTGAGCGGCAAGAGACACTGCGACTGACGTACGAAGGCGCGCGACTAGTAGAGCAAACGGATCGTGCGATCATTGATCAACTAGGTGGTGAACTTCGTGGTTATGCTGAGATGATGTGGAAACGACTCAGCCTTTTGGTTCAAACGATGGTTTGTTTGGAAGCGAAACAGCCGTTTATTCCTGTGCAACAGGAAACCATCATCCGTGAATGGGTAAAAAGTGTTCTTCCGACCATCTCGAATCGAGCAGAATGGTTACATGATATGCACCAAGAGTTGATATTTCTCCTTGAGCACTTGTCAGAACGCGATGCGACATTGATTAGTTATCGCTTGTCTGGCGTGCAAGCAGGATGGTCTTATCCGCAATTAGCCCAAATGATGAAAACGGATGTGGAGACTGTCCAATACGAATTTACGATCGCTTGGCGAAAGTGCATCGATGACTTGGAAAACTCACCACTCCTCAAGCAAATAGGAATGGATCTACACACATCAAAAATGACGCAGTCTGCTCAAACGACATGGGAGTTGTTGCAACAGGGATTAACCGTTGAAGAGGTTGCGATTCGAAGGCGGCTAAAAAATAGTACGATGGAAGATCATCTTGTTGAGATCGCGATGTATGCTCCTTCTTTTCCGCTGAATCATTTTGTCACGCCATCTCAGCAAGAAGAGGTACAACAGATTGCACAGCGACTCGGAACTTACGCGCTGAAGCGAATCAAGAACGAGATGCAATCCGATATATCTTATTTTCAAATTCGATTGGTATTAGCACGTAGTAAATGGGAGGGAATTTAATGGAAGCGTTATTGCATCGTCATTTTGGATACGAAGCATTTCGACCTGGACAACGCCAAATCATCGATTCCATCCTAGACGGAACAGATACATTAGCGATTTTGCCGACAGGCGGAGGAAAATCTGTCTGTTATCAATTTCCGTCTTATGTACAAAATGAAGGACTGACGTTGATTTTGTCTCCGTTACTCTCGTTGATTGAAGATCAGGTCATGCAAATCAAGCGCAGAGGAGAGCGATCTGTCGCTAAATTAACATCAGTCGAGACACGAGAAGAGAAGGAGCAGATCTTATCTGTACTCGAACATCTACGATATCTTTACTTATCGCCGGAACAACTCGCGCTACCACAGATTCGGGCTCGGCTAAAACAGGTCAATATTGCTCTCTTCGTCGTTGATGAGGCGCATTGTATCTCCCAATGGGGACACGAATTTCGACCGGAGTACGCAAGACTTGGTCACATTCGACAAGAACTAGGCCTTCCACCATGTCTCGCCTTAACGGCAACAGCGACGCGTGCTGTTGAGCAAGATATTCGAACACAACTGCGTATGCGCGAACCACAAATCATCCGTCGTTCTGTCAACCGACCAGAAATCCAATATGTTGTCGATCGCGTTGATCGAGAAGAAAAAGATGCGGCAGTTGATCGGTGGATGGAACGCATCGTTCGCCCATGCGTCATCTATACGACAACCCGTAAAGAAGCGGAACGAATTGCTGGAATCATTGACGGCGCGACCTATTATCATGCTGGGTTGACGATAGAAGATCGCCAGCTTGTCCAACAACAGTTTCTTCATGATGAGATTGATTGTCTCGTGTGTACGAGTGCGTTCGGAATGGGTGTCGATAAAGGCAACGTGCGTACGGTCATTCATTATACGATGCCTGCGACGATCGAAGCCTATATGCAGGAAGTCGGACGTGCCGGACGTGACGGTAAAGAGGCGACCGCAATCTTACTCTACGCTGCTCAAGATGAACAATTACAGACGTACTTGATCGACACGCAATATGCACCCGTCTTGTGGATCGATCAATTGCAACAAGGGATGAATCAAGGCGAATCCTATGCCAAGATGGAAAGTCGTTTTCGTTTTAACCCGGAAGACCCGGCATACCGGTTACTCAAATCACAACTCGAAAATGGGTGGTCGAAGGAACGCATCATCCAGTGGCAAACGGAACGTAAACAATTAAAACGACAAGAGATCAACCAGATGATGGACTACGTTCACCGGAACGAATGTCGCCGTTCGATGTTGTTGCATCATTTTGATGAGCAGGTAATCGTACAACCACGTTGTTGTGATATATGTGGAACGATTGAGTGGGAAAATCCAGTGCAGAGAAGGACGCATCAACCGGTAGATTGGAAATTGCGTTTAGAACAAGTCTTTTTTTCATCACCAGATTCGGTGTAAACTAGACAATATCCTTATATTTTTCAAGAAAAGGTGATGAACATTGAGTAAACAAGATCAGCGACGGTTGGATCAGAACGAAGAGGGGCAGTCACTGCCACCGCGTTCTTCGCGTATCGAACACGTTCGAAACGAGCGATTAAAACAACCATTTCGAAAAAATCCGTTAGCCATCACGCTGACGGTGCTCATGATCACGATCATCATCGCCTTCGTCTCCATTGGTTTCATGATGTAAGGGCACATTGTGAACGGAGATTTTTTTCCTTTCAGCGTATACTAGAAAGGAAGGGGAAGGAGGCACGATGCATGGATCGTGGGAAATATAATATCAAAGCAGTCGCTGCGTTAGTGGGACTCAACCCGACGACCATTCGTGCTTGGGAGCGGAGATATCAGGTGCTCGATCCGGATCGAAGTGAATCCGGACATCGCATTTATAGTGATAACGACGTCGCGAAATTACGCTGGATCGTCGATAAACAAAAAGAGGGATTGTCTGTCTCTAAAGCAATCCAGTTGTATGAAATGCCGGTCAATCGGGCTGAAGTACCGCACGATTACGGAGTCGAACTGCGAGATCAATTATTCCGGGCATTGACGAACTTCGAAGAACGTCACGCGCATGATATTATGAATAAAGCATTTTCGATGTTTAGCTTCGATAAAGTCATTCAGGACATCGTCGGTCCACTTTTGCATGAGATTGGAGTGAAGTGGGAGTCGGGTGAGATTACGATTGCGCATGAGCATTTTGCGACGGCATTTCTGAGAGCTCGTCTTTCGACATTGTCGTTACAGATGCCGATCAATCCGTTCTTACCACGAATCGTCTGTGTTTGTGCGCCGGAAGAAGAACACGAACTCGGACTACTTTTCTTTACACTTTATTTACGACAATCTGGATTTGATGTCATTTTCCTCGGTTCCGGTATACCGGTTCAGGACTTGGTGACGGTTACGCATCAGCTGCAACCGAAAGCCGTTATTCTTTCCTGCACGTTATCGGATCATTTACCGTTACTTGATGAAGCGTTAGCACGTTTGATGTCTGATTTTCCGGATCTTGAGATTGGTCTTGGTGGTTATGCGGTCGATCAGCTCCCGGAACGATATGGTCCACATTTACTTGGTGCAGACGATCAATCTTGGAAAAGTTGGTTAAGTCGACTCACTCCGACAACTGGTGTATAGTATGGTTCATAACGAACGGAGACATCTGTGTTTCCGGTTTTGACTGGAGGAGTCTATTATGAGGTTTGAACAAATGAAACAAGGACACCTTCGTGTCTTCATCACAAAGCAAGAGTTATCGCTTCACGACGTCCGACCAGAAACGTTGGCTGTCGGGAAGGGACAAGCTTTATTGCGCAACTTATTAGAAGAAGCCGAATCGAATTATGGTTTTCAGGCAGCAGGAACACTCGAATTTTTCGTCACATTCTTCCCGAATGACGGGATGCTCGTTGATGTACGTCGTGAAGGAGATTTGCCAGAAGAGATGAACGAGGAGTTCGATCAAGTCGAAATCCGCATGACAGTCGATATCGTCCATCACGTCTTATATGCTCTACACTCGCTAGAAGACGTCATTCAAGCGAGTCATGGATTATTGCGGCATATGCCTCGTACAGAGACAGGGGGTAGCCTCTACTTCTTCGAGGGAAGCTATTATCTCTATTTCCAAGAACGAATGAACGAGGCGCTCGAGCGAACGGTGACGACGATTTTATCTGAATACGGTGAACCGAGCCCGAAAAGTCCACTCGTCATGGCGGAGTATGGGAAAACGATTCAGGCGGAACATGCCGTCGCAACGATAGCTGAACAGTTTAATATGTAAAACATCAGGTGCGCCATTCCCTCATAGGGGGGATGCCGCACCTTTTTGTCTTCTGCTGGAAGTGGCACCATTTTGTATTTTTTCATCGTCAGAAGGATGGTATGATAATCATTGAACGTAAGAAGAAGGAGTGAAGTAGGATGAAAGTGGCAGTATTATACGGTGGGACTTCAGGAGAACGGGAGGTTTCATTAAACAGTGGAAAGTCGATCATGGAAGCATTAAACAGTAAAGGGCATGAGGTCACGGCTGTTGATTTCCACCCTGATCAAGCGCATGAACTCTTCCAGCTGGATGTAGATGTGGCTGTCATCGCTCTTCACGGGAAAATTGGTGAAGATGGACGCGTACAAGCATTGCTTGAACTGGCAGACATTCCATATACAGGTTCAGGTGTGTTAGCGTCAGCGCTAGCGATGGATAAGGCACGTTCGAAAGTTCACTTTGATAAAGCAGGCATTACGATCGCTCGTGATGTGCTGTTAGAGCGTGGAGATGATATCGAAGCAAAAATCGCAGAGTGGAATGGTCAATTTCCTTGTGTCGTCAAACCAGCACAAGAAGGCTCATCAAACGGATTGACGATTGCTCAAGACGAGACGATGTTACGTGAAGGAATCGCGAAAGCCTTTGAAGCAGACGATGCAGTTCTTGTCGAACAGTTTATTAAAGGGCGTGAAGTGACAGTTCCAGTCGTCGGACATAAAGGTGCAGAAAAAGCACTGCCGGTCATCGAGATCATTCCGAAGAACGCTTTTTATGACTATGAATCCAAATATGCCATCGGAGGTTCGGAGCATATTTGTCCTGCTGAACTGGATGAAGCAACGACAGAAAAACTTCAAGAATGGGCTGTTAAAGCGCATCAAGTACTTGGCTGTGCAGGATACTCGCGATCTGATTTCCTTGTGCCGGAATCCGGAAATCCAGTCATCTTGGAGACGAATACACTTCCTGGTATGACTTCGACCAGTTTATTCCCGGACGGTGCACGAGCAGTGGGAATTGAATATCCGGAATTGGTCGAATATTTCATGGAACTGGCGATCGAACGACATCGTCAAACAAAACAACCAAATCAATGATATCCTAGGAAAAGAAGTGAGAAAGCGCTTACAAATATAGGCGTAACCCCTTTCATTACGTTCGAGAAAAGAGTATACTTTATCCGAACAAGGAAACGGCATAGGGGATGCCACTTATGGGGAGGAACGTTGGAATGATCACTGACCAACAACATGCGAATCACCGCAAGAACGTACTGGAAGCAACACAAGAAATCGTCAAGGAGGCACTAGGGAAACTTGGTTATCCAGACGAGATGTACGAATTACTTAAAGAACCACTCCGGATGTTGACAGTCCGGATTCCGGTACGGATGGATGATGGTTCGACGAAAATCTTCACAGGATATCGTGCGCAACATAACGATGCCGTTGGACCGACGAAAGGTGGAATTCGTTTCCACCCAAACGTGACGGAAGTCGAAGTCAAAGCATTATCCGTCTGGATGAGTCTGAAAGCTGGTATCGTTGACTTACCATACGGCGGCGGTAAAGGCGGAATCATCTGTGATCCACGTGAGATGAGCTTCCGTGAAATCGAACGTCTCAGCCGTGGATATGTCCGTGCCATTAGTCAAATCGTTGGACCGACGAAGGATATTCCAGCACCTGACGTCTTCACGAACTCGCAAATCATGGCATGGATGATGGACGAATACAGTCGAATCGATGAATTCAACTCACCTGGTTTCATTACAGGGAAACCGCTCGTCCTCGGTGGTTCACACGGTCGTGAGACAGCGACGGCGAAAGGTGTCGCAATCATGATTCGGGAAGCGGCTGCTAAAAAGGGTATCTCGCTCGAAGGCGCACGTGTCGTCGTTCAAGGATTCGGCAACGCCGGAAGTTTCTTATCGAAATTCATGTATGATTTAGGTGCAAAAGTCATCGCGATCAGCGATGCGTACGGGGCACTCCATGATCCAAACGGTCTCGATATTCCATACCTACTCGACCGTCGTGACTCGTTCGGTACCGTGACGACATTGTTCAAAAATACGATCTCGAATAAAGAATTGCTTGAACTTGAATGTGATATTCTTGTTCCGGCAGCAATCGAGAATCAAATCACAGAAGACAATGCGCACGATATCAAAGCAGCGATCGTCGTTGAAGCGGCTAACGGTCCGACGACGAACGAGGCGACGAAAATTCTCGCTGAACGTGACATCCTGATCGTTCCGGATGTTCTTGCTTCGAGTGGTGGCGTAACGGTTTCTTACTTCGAATGGGTCCAAAACAACCAAGGGTATTACTGGACGGAAGAGGAAGTACACGAGAAACTTGAAAAAGTACTCGTGAACTCGTTCAACCAAGTCTATCAGACAGCGCAGACGCGTAATGTCGACATGCGACTTGCCGCTTATATGGTCGGTGTCCGGAAGATGGCGGAAGCATCTCGTTTCCGTGGTTGGGTCTAATATGATAATGAACGTCCGCTTCTTCTTTGCGAAGAGCGGGCGTTTTGCATTGCAATTTCTTTCGTCTATGGTAGAGATTTGCTAAGATATAAAAAAAGCAACCGGAAGAGGAGATATTCGAATGTTAGATTGTATCGTAATCGGTGCAGGCCCATGTGGGTTATCGGCAGCGATCGAAATGCAAGATCGGGGACTAGACGTCGAAGTGCTCGAAAAGGGAAATATCGTCGAAGCGATTTATCGTTATCCGACGCATCAAACGTTCTTTTCAAGTAGTGAGAAGTTAGAAATTGGTGGTATACCGTTCATCAATAAAGAATTAAAGCCACGACGTCTCGACGCGCTCGTCTATTATCGAGAAGTCGTCAAACGAAAACAATTGACGATTCGTCCGTTTGAGACGGTCGAGCGGATTGAACGTCAAGCGGATCATTTTATCATCCACTCGGAGCGTTCCGGGGAAAAAAGAAGCCGAGAAGCTCGTTCCGTCGTGCTTGCGACAGGTTATTATGGTTTACCGAACCGAATGGATGTTCCTGGAGAGGAATTACCTCATGTCTCGCACTACTTTACGGAAGGACATCCGTATTTTGATCAAGATGTCGTCGTCATCGGTGGGAAAAATTCGAGCGTTGATGCAGCGATTGAACTTGAAAAAGCGGGAGCACGTGTGACCGTCCTTTACCGTGGACCGGAGTATAGTCCATCCATCAAACCATGGGTGTTGCCGAACTTCGAATCTCTCGTTCGTTCGGAAAAGGTCAAGATGATTTTTGAGGCGACGATCGAAGAAATCACGGAACAAGAGGTCGTTTATCAAATAGATGGAGACAAACGAACCGTCCGTGCTGATTTTGTATTTGCGATGACCGGATACACGCCAGACGTCGGTTTGTTCGCTGACACAGGCATCACGATTGATCGCGAGACCGGTATTCCGAGTCATGACGAAGAGACGATGGAATCGAATGTCCCGGGCATCTATATCGCAGGTGTCGTGGCAGCAGGATATGACGCCAATAAAATATTCATTGAAAATGGACGTTTTCACGGTGCGAACATTGCAAACCATCTCGTTGAACGGTTACGTGGTGCATCGATACAAGCCTAAACAAAACCTCTTGATTTGGAAAATAAATTTCCGAATCAAGAGGTTTTTTTCATTTATTCAACGCGAAATGATTCTTCGAGTTCTAGTTGTGAGGCATTGATTTCGAGTTCGACCATCAGTTTAAGCCGCGCTTTTTGTGAATTCAGTCCATTCGAGAAAATGACGCCGAGTTCTTTTAATTGTTGTCCTCCACCCGTATATCCGTAGACGTCTTGAACGATTCCGTTGAAACAGCGACTGACGATGACGATCGGCATGACGGTAATCAATTCAGCGATGGCATCCACGATACTCGGTGGTACGTTTCCTTGACCAAGGACTTCAAGGACGAGTCCATCATAACCGAGCTGTTTCACAGCAAGTAATAAGTCGGGTTCCATACCGGCAGAGACTTTGAGAACGGCGACCCGTTTTGAGAGCGAAGTCACCATATGTGTTTGTTTTAAAAGCGGTGTATTGAATAAGTAGACATGATCCTTCGTTACCATCCCAAGATTTCCGAAATGAACGGATTTGAACGTATCGACGGATGACGTATGCGTTTTTGTGACGTTGAATGCCGAATGAATTTCCCCATTGAAGACGACGAGGACACCTTTTCCGCGCGCAGCTTCACTGACAGCGACACGAAGTGCCGTAATCAGATTAAACTCACCATCGGATCCGACCTCATTAGAAGAACGCATGGCTCCTGTCAAAACAATTGGAACGGGTGCACCAAGCGTCAAATGCAAAAAATAAGCCGTCTCTTCCAGTGTGTCCGTTCCGTGGGTGATGACGACGCCATCGTAATGTTCCTTTGTTAGCTCACTCTCGATGAAATGGGCTAGACGCAACATGATGTCAGGTGTCATATGAGGAGAAGGCAAATTGGCAAAGTGACGCGTCGTGATGTTGGCGATATCTGTTGCTCGCGGGAGTGAAGCGTCGAGTGGATTGATATCATTTGGTAAGACATGACCAGAATGATCCTGTGCCATGGCAATCGTTCCACCCGTATGAATGAGTAATAATGATTTCATGCTAAAGGGTCCTTGTCTACAGACAGAAGACCTTCACCTACTTTCTATAGCGGATTCAATTCGTTCTCCCATATTGTAACCTTTTTCCCTCCTGAAACAACGAGGACGTTTTCTTTTTTCCAAGAAACCTTTATTCTTATAAATGAGGAAGAAAGGGGGAGAGGAAGCGTGGTTCAAATCGTTTTCTCCGGAGTTGCCCCAGGCATCGCACTCCTAACTTATTTTTATCTACGTCACGAACATGAATCGGAGCCAGTCGGCTATATTCTTCGAAGTTTCATTTTCGGTATTTTACTTGTCTTTCCCTTGATGTTCATCGACTATATCGTCCAGACAGAGTTTGGTGGGCGTGAAGAGGTACAGTTGATTCGAACAGCTATCACGGAAGAATTCGCCAAATGGTTTGTCGTCTTTTATACGGTCTATATCCATCAACGGTTTAATGATTATTACGACGGGATCATCTACGCGGTAGCCTGTTCACTTGGGTTCGCAACGCTTGAGAATATTTTATATCTGATGGTGAATGGAACAGTCGAACATATGCTGTTCCGTGCACTCTTACCAGTATCTGGTCATGCTTTGTTTGCGGTCATCATGGGATTCTTCATGGGCATGGCGAAATTCTCGCCTCATCCTTATCGCTGGTTGTCCCTCTCGATTGCGCTTCCGGTATTTGCGCATATCTTATTTAATTTGTTAATATTGGAAAATGGTGGTATATCTTTTTTGCCAATCGTCTTCATGGTCATCCTATGGACGATTGGATTATTTCAAGTACGAGGTGCCAATCGTTTAAATCGGCGATTCAAACGAAAAAACAACATTCAGATGGCATCGAATAGAGAGTAGGAGCGAAGTAGTATGATGGAAATTGGGGATTTGGTAATGCTTTCGAATAGTGAGGATCGACAAGGTCGCTCAAAGGTGACGGCCGTGACGAATCGATTGATTTGGATTGAAGCACCGAGTGAGGTCGCGACACTGAAGACATTCATCTTGTCAGAGCAAGAAGAAGTGTCCTTTTATTTCTTTAAGGAGAAGGGCAAATTATTTGGATTTGATACGGTCGTCGTTGAACGACAAAATGATCCACTTCGCGGTCAACGATATGCTTTGAAACGACCGAAGGATGATCAAATCGAACGCATCCAACGACGTCAGTTCGTCCGAGTACCGCAAATACTCGATGTCGCTGTACACCCTCATAAAACACATTTCGAGCCGTTTACGACTGTGACGCTCGATCTATCGGCTGGAGGGATGATGATCTTGTCGGATCAATTACCGGTTCAAAAAGAGGAAGAGGTGGAAATGACATTCATTTTGCCTACTGGTGAGGGTGTATCAAGTACACTAGACGTCGTCGCTGAACTCGTCCGAATTGATCGGCGCGAAGAACGATACGAATTAGCTTTCCAATTTACGATGATTCCCGACCGAAGTCGTGAGCTTGTATTGCGTCACTGTTATCAAATGCAAATGAAAAGTTCAAGAAGGGGCATGAATCCATTCACCTGACCGCATTTTTTTGCTATGATAACGTTCGGAAGAATGAATCCCTATTAATCATAGGGAAGATGGAAGGACAGGATGGATGATGAAAAAGATTCAAATTGCTTTAGATGGACCAGCGGGTGCTGGGAAAAGTACGATCGCAAAACAATTGGCAGCGCGCCTTGACTATGTATACATCGATACAGGAGCCATGTACCGAGCTGTGACGCTGGCAGCACTTGAACAATCGCTTGACCTCAACGATGGTGAAGTGCTCGGAGAATTAATGAAATCGCTTGATATTCGTTTAACACCAGGTGAAAACGGGCAACGTGTCTTTATTGGTGATCGCGAAGTGACGGATGCGATTCGTTCCATCGAAATCACGAATAATGTCTCGTTCGTCGCTCGTCAAAAAGAAGTCCGGGCTGCACTCGTCACAGCACAGCGGAAATTAGCTGAACGCGGTGGGATCGTCATGGATGGGCGTGATATCGGCACAGTCGTATTGCCGGATGCAGAATTAAAAGTCTTTTTGACGGCAACTGTGGAAGAACGTGCTGCTCGAAGACACCGCGAAAACATCGCGCGTGGGATGGACAGTGACATCACGGTTCTTCAAGAAGAGATCGCACTACGCGATAAGCGCGACAGTGAGCGTGAAGTCTCGCCATTGCGTCAAGCTGACGATGCGCTATATCTCGATACGACAGAGATGACGATCGATGAAGTCGTTGTCCGCTTGATGGAACTAGCAGAGGGTGTCCTAAAATGAAACGTCAAGATACCGTTTACCGGATTGCGCGGTTTGTCGTCTGGGTCATTGCGAAAACTGTCTTCCGATTGAAAGTGACAGGGCAAGAAAATATTCCGAAAGACGGTTCCTTACTCGTCTGTGCCAATCACAGCTCGAACTGGGACCCGGTTTTCCTCGTCAGCGCGATTCCGCCAAAACGTGCGGTTCGTTACATGGCAAAAGAAGAACTGTTCAAAGTTCCTGCCTTGAAACAATTAATGATTGCAGCAGGAACATATCCTGTCGGTCGCGGTCAAGGAGATCGTCAAGCTTTAAAACGGACGATTGAACTATTGAATTCAGATGAGACGGTCGGTATTTTCCCAGAAGGAACACGTTCCGCACCAGGTGAATTTACAGCAGCACAACCAGGAGTTGGGTTCTTTGCGTTACGATCGAATGCTCAGATTTTACCGATTGCCATCATCGGATCTTATCGTCCGTTCAAACGGATGCACGTCGCGGTCGGAAAACCGGTTGATATTTCGGATTTACGTGACCAGCGGGGGGCAGCGAAAGCGATTTCTGACCGAATCATGGACGAAATCAAATCCGTCTACTTCAATCACGCTTAATACCTTGACAAATAGTCAGAATTGTAAGAAGTTAGAAGCAGGATAAACGCATTGACATGTGTCAGGCGTTTCTTGTACTCATCGTGAGGAGGTTGTTTTGGAATGGTCGAAGAAATGAAAGATATGCCTGATTTTGAAATTCATCGGGACCAGGTAGTTACCGGAATGGTCGTGAAAATTGAAGACAAGCAAGCACTCATTGATATCGGATATAAAACAGAAGCCATCTTACCGATCAGCGAAGTATCGAGTCTTCATCTCGATGATATTCGTGGCGTGCTGAACGTCGGAGATGAACTACAAGTGAAGGTCAAGAAAATCACGGATGAAGAGGTCGTCGTCTCGAAACGAGAAATCGACGCGCTCAAAGCGTGGGAGCAAGTAGAAGAAAAGTATAAATCAGGTGAGATCTTTGAAGTTGTCGTCAAGGACATCGTCAAAGGTGGACTCGTCGTTGATATCGGTGTCCGCGGATTCATTCCGGCGTCACTCGTCGAACGGCATTATGTCGAGGATTTCTCGGATTACATCGGTCGTTCGATCGAAGTCAAGGTCGTTGAACTCGATCAAGAGAAGAACCGTGTCATTCTCTCGCACAAAGCTGTCGTTGAAGGCGAATTGAACGCGAAGAAAAAAGAGACACTCGAAAATTTAGAAGTAGGTCAAATCCTCGAAGGTACAGTCCAACGTTTAACGGACTTTGGTGCTTTCGTTGATATCGGTGGCGTCGACGGTCTCGTTCATATCTCGGAGATGGCACACCACCGTGTCGAACGTCCTTCGGATATCGTCACGGAAGGTCAAAAAGTCGAAGTCAAAGTACTTGGTGTCGACCGTGATACGGAAAAAGTCAAGTTATCGATCAAGGAAACACAACCTGGTCCATGGCAACAGATGGAAGGGAAGATCGAAGCTGGCGATATCGTCAAAGGACGTGTGCGTCGTCTCGTCCAGTTCGGGGCCTTCATCGAACTTGCGCCGCAAGTAGAAGGACTTTTGCACATTTCGCAAATCGCGAACCGTCATATCGGTTCACCTTCGGAAGTACTCGAAGAAGGACAGGAAATCGAGGCGAAAGTACTAGAAGTGCGTCTTGACGAGCATAAGATTTCGCTATCAACACGTGTTCTTGAAGAGGAAGAATCATCCGCTGACGATTACTCGGATTATACGAATCAATCAGAAGGATTCTCGGTCGCTGACTTGACTGAGGACGATTCTGATCAGAAAGAATAAGCAATGACACAAAGCGGACACAAGCGTGTCCGCTTTTTATATGCGGTTTGTTATGGTATATGACAGTTTGATTTGATACAATAGAACGGCTATGAAGCGAGAGAAGAGAAAGAAGGTGTTGGGATGGCAATTCCAGTCGTGGCGATCGTAGGTCGCCCAAATATCGGAAAGTCGACGATTTTTAACCGGGTGATTGGAGATCGGGTTTCAATCGTAGAAGACAAGCCAGGCGTTACCCGCGACCGTATTTACGGAACTGGAGAATGGCTGAATCGTCATTTTCATTTGATTGATACAGGTGGAATCGAAGTCGGGGATGAGCCCCTACTTCAAATGATGCGTCATCAGGCGGAACTCGCCATTGATGAAGCGGATGTCATCATTTTCATGGTGAACGGACGCGAAGGAATCACAGCAGCGGATGAGGAAGTCGCGAACATGTTGTTCCGTTCGAACAAACCAGTCGTCGTAGCTGTCAACAAAGTCGATAACTTTGAAATGCGTGATTTAATGTATGAATTTTACTCCCTTGGATTCGGAGACTTGTTCCCGATTTCTGGTACGCATGGTCTTGGTCTAGGTGACTTACTCGACCGTGTCCTTGAACTCGCACCAGATAAAGAAGAATTAGAATATGACGAAAGCACGATCAAGTTTGCCTTGATTGGTCGTCCGAACGTCGGGAAATCAAGTATGACGAACTCGATTCTCGGTGAAGAACGCGTCATCGTTTCAAACATCGCCGGTACGACACGCGATGCAATCGATACACCGTTTACGCGAGATGAGCAAGAATACGTCATCATCGATACGGCAGGGATGCGAAAACGCGGGAAAGTCTATGAATCAACAGAACGTTTCAGCGTCATGCGTGCTCAAAAAGCAATCGAACGGGCAGACGTCGTCTGTGTCGTGCTTGATGGCGAAGAAGGCATCATCGAGCAAGATAAAAAAGTGGCGGGATATGCGCACGAAGCAGGTCGCGCGGTCATCATTGTCGTCAATAAATGGGATGCTGTCGAAAAAGATGATAAGACGATGAAAAAGATGCAAGAAGAGATTCGGGAAGAATTCCGTTTCCTTGACTACGCACCAATCGTCTTCGTCTCAGCGAAAACAAAACGTCGTTTGCAGACGTTGTTACCAGTCATTCAACAAGCAGCGCACAGTCATGCGCAACGGATTCAGACAAGCGTCTTGAACGATGTCATCGTTGACGCTGTTGCGATGAACCCGGCGCCGACGGATAAAGGGGTTCGTCTTCGGATCAACTATGCGACTCAAGTCGCGTCACGTCCGCCAACGTTCGTCTTGTTCGTCAATGATCCAGAATTGCTGCACTTCTCTTATAAACGATATCTTGAGAATCGGATTCGGGAAGCATTTGATTTTACAGGTACACCAATCCGGATTTTAGCTCGTCAAAAACAATAATGAGGTGAGTCAGTATGACCAAAATCGCTGTCATCGGAGCGGGAAGCTGGGGAACAGCGCTCTCGCTCGTTCTAGCCGATAATGATCAGGAAGTCATGCTTTACGGTCGTGAACAAACAAACGTCGACCGCATCAATGAACATCATGAAAATGCGCAATTTTTGCCGGGGGTTATGTTACCACAATCATTGAAGGCGACGACGGATCTTAAAGTGGCGGTTGAAGGTGCAACACATATCTTGATTGTCACACCGTCCTCTGCGATTCGTTCGGTTTCCCGACAATTGAATGACTTGTTGACGGAACCAGTCGTTCTGATTCATGCATCAAAAGGAATCGAGCCAAAGACCCATCTTCGGTTGTCAGAATTAATCGAAGAAGAGGTCGATCCTGCGAAACGCAAGGCGGTTTGTGTCTTGACGGGTCCTTCGCATGCCGAAGAGGTCGCGTTACGTAAACCAACGACAGTGACCATTGCATCGGATGATTTAGAAGAGGCTGGTCGTGTACAGGAGCTGTTTACGAATGAAAACTTCCGCGTCTATCTAAATGCGGATATCATTGGAGCTGAACTTGGTGGGGCGCTCAAAAATATCATTGCGCTTGCCGCAGGTATGACGGATGGTCTCGGTTACGGGGACAATGCCAAAGCAGCATTGATTACGCGTGGAATGGTTGAAATCGCCCGTCTCGGTACGATGCTTGGAGCTAACCCAATGACGTTCACTGGATTGACGGGAATGGGTGACTTGATTGTTACTTGTACATCGGTTCATAGTCGAAATTGGCGTGCGGGGAATGCCATCGGTCGCGGTGAAAAGTTAGAGACGGTGCTAGAAAACATGGGAATGGTCGTCGAAGGTGTTCGTGCAACCCAAGCGGCATATGATTTGGCGGAGACGAAACAGTGTGAACTCCCAATCACTTCTGCCCTCTACCATGTTCTCTTTGACGGTCATACACCGGAAGAAGAAGTCAAAAAGTTGATGCAACGACCACAGAAAAATGAGATCGAGCATCTCTTCACGACGAAAGATTAACGGAGTGGGGTGGAAACCTTGAGTCCAGGATTAATAAAAATGTGGATCTCGTTCGCTGGCATTGGACTCTTTGCGATCAGTGTCTTGCTGGTCACAGTCAGTCGGACGAAGTTGAAAGGGATATGGCAGGTTCTCGTATCGACTTTGGCATTCGTATGTTTCATCGTTGCGTCGATCATCATGGTGTTCATCGTCATGGCGGGACCAAGCGCATGAAGAAGTGGTTCGTCATCCTCATGCTCATTCCGGTGACGTTGTTATCGGGTTGTCTGTTTCCAGACAGTCAGAAACCGTCGAACCGCGTACCGTATCCGCAACAGTTACGTACCGTACAGGATGCTGTCGATGCGTATCAAAAAGACACGGGTGTTTTGCCAATCAAGACGATGGAAGCAGATACTCCGCTCATGGAGCGTTATCAAATCGAATTAGGGCGGCTCATTCCGCGTTATATGAGTGATCCACCATCAAACAGTTTTGAAGGTGGCGGAACATTCATCTACTTGTTAGTTGATGTCGATACGAAACCGACTGTTAAGTTGATGGACTTACTTGTTGCAGAAGAGTTACAGAAGCTCCAAGTCCGGATCGATGCGTATCGGAAGAAGAACGAAAAGTATCCGTTTAAAGGATCGTTCGGAAAAAACCAGTTTACGCTTGACTATAAAAAACTATTCATCAAAAAAGAACCGACCGTCCCAAGTCCGTATTCAGATGAAAAGTTGTCGATCTATGTCGATGGTCAAGGACGCCTCTTCATCAACTATTTACCTGAGTTGAAGAAAGCTGTTCAAACTGCGAAGAAAAAGCCGAAAGTCGGTCAGGATATTCGGTATTTGCTCTATGAAGATCAACCTTTTGTTCCTGCCTATTCTCAAAGCTACACGATAAACGAAAAAGGCGAACCTGTGTTTTCAGAGGAATCGAGCGAAGAATCTGAAAATTGAACGTTATTTACACGAAAATGTTGTAATAGCAACGTTTATGGGGTATGATTACCCTCGAAGAAGTGATTGGGAGGGGGTGAAAGTAATGAACAAAACTGAACTCATTCAAGCAGTCGTCGAAAAATCAGGTCTTACAAAAAAAGACGTGACGAAAGTTGTTGAATCAACATTCGAATCGATCACTGAGACACTTCAGTCTGGAGAGAAAGTCCAATTGATTGGATTTGGTAACTTCGAAGTCCGTGAGCGTGCAGCCCGTAAAGGTCGCAACCCACGTACAAAAGAAGATATCGAGATTCCAGCAAGCAAAGTACCTGCCTTCAAACCAGGTAAAGCATTGAAAGATGCTGTGAAGTAATCCGGCTACATAGTCGCCCGAGATTTTCTCGGGCGGCTTTTTTGTGGACATTCAGAAGCGTGAAAGCCCGCCGATTATGGTATATTAAAAAAGAAGAACGTCCATCAACGAGATGGCACTGGAGATCGGGGGGTAAAAGCATGGAACAACATGAGCTGCGCGTGGATGAAATCATCACTGCACTCACCACTAAACAAACGACACGATTGGCTCGACATGTGGATTTCCCTTCCATCGATCGTGAACAGATCAGTTGGTTGATTGATGTCGCTCAACATGACACGCTGGATACGGAAGCACTCGTCAAAGCGATACATTTCGCACAAGTAGCGCTACGTCTGCATGAGCGTGTCAATGAAACGCTACGCGGTTCGAAGGAGCGACAGTTGCTTGTATTAGCGGGGGATTTATTCTCGAGCTACTTTTTCGAACAGCTAGCTGGGTTACCAAAAGAGGTTCTCGTTTCACTCGGACGGACAATTCAACGGGTCAACGAGGCAAAGTGTGCTCTTCACGAAATGAATTATGCATCGACGGAAGAACGGGTTCTCTTATGGTTAACAGCAGAGTTCGGATTAATGCAAGGACTCGCGGCAATCACGAAACGAGAATGGCTGACACGACAGGGGCGACAGATCATTCAACAACAGGCAGAACAATTGGATCTGGTCGCACAGAAATTACTGTTATCGCATCTCGAGCAGATGGCGGTAGCATAAGATCTTGGAAAGGGTGAGCGGTGTGCAGGCAAAAGATAAAGAAAAAAAAGTATATGAAGTGTTTCAATCGATATCAACGAACTATGATCAAATGAATTCAGTCATCAGCTTCCGACTGCATAAACTATGGAGACGCGAGACGATGCGCCGGATGCAAGTCTTCCCAGGCGCTAAATGTCTCGATCTTTGCTGTGGGACAGCGGACTGGACGATTCAACTGGCGAAAGCAGCCGGTCCGACAGGGGTCATCAAAGGACTTGATTTTTCAGAAAACATGCTGAGAGTCGGCGTCGAGAAGGTAGAAGCGCTCGATATGAAAAACATCGAATTGATTCACGGAAATGCGATGGATCTACCGTTCGGTGATAACTCGTTCGATTATGTGACGATCGGTTTTGGTCTACGCAACGTACCTGATTATCTACAAGTCATCAAAGAGATGCATCGTGTCTTAAAACCAGGTGGAACGGTCGTCTGTCTCGAGACGAGTCAACCGACTGCGCCACTTTTCCGCGAAGCATATTCATTGTACTTCGGGAAAATCATGCCTCAGGTCGGGCGATTGCTTGCGAAATCATACGATCAATACAACTGGCTACAAGAATCGACGGAAGTGTTCCTCGACCGCGTCGAACTGAAACAACTCTTCGAACAGGCAGGCTTCATGCAAGTGGAAGTCAAGGCATTCGCGGGTGGGGCTGCTGCAATGCACCTTGGGAAGAAGTGGTGAGATGTCACTGCATTCCATATACCGTGATGTCACGAAGGAAGTTAATTTAGTCGATCGTTTTCTGATCAGTCATATCGCCTCTGAGGAACCAACGATCGATGCGGCCGGAAAACAATTGTTGAAGGCTGGTGGAAAACGGATTCGACCAGCGTTCGTATTGTTAGCGTCTAAATTCGGTGAGGCAGATCGAGATGAACTGATTCGTGTGGCAGCAAGTCTTGAACTTGTCCATATGGCGTCACTTGTTCATGACGATGTCATTGATGATGCGGAACTACGACGAGGAAAACCGACCGTCATGCAATATTTCGATGAAGAAGTAGCATTGTATTCCGGGAATTATTTGTTTGGAGAGGCGATTCGGTTGATTGGTGAAGTCGGAAAGCCGGAACTTGTCCAAGTGATGGTCCATACGATGCGTGAAATTTGTGAAGGTGAGATTGAACAAATCTACGACCAATATGATTGGGAACAGTCGATTAAGCGCTATATCAAACGGATTGAACGAAAAACAGCCATTCTTATCGAAGCGAGTTGCCATCTTGGTGCAATTGTTGCGAACTGTTCTGCAGCCGATACGAAAGCGTTACGGTTGTTTGGACGAGATATCGGACTCGCTTTTCAAATTGCTGACGATTTGCTTGATTTCACCGCAAATCGCACAGAACTTGGTAAGCCAGTAGCAGAGGATTTGCGTCATGGACACAAAACGTTACCTGTCTTTTATGGTGCAGAAGATGCTGTCTTTTATGAACGTCTTTCGAAAATCGAGAGTATGCCAACGCATGAAGAAGTCGCACCGTTATTGTCGTTTCTTCAAACTTCCGGTGCTCTCGAACGAACGCAACAAACAGTCGATCATTATATCCATCGTGCCATCAAACGTCTTGAACCCTTACCTAAATCCTCAGCTAAGCGTTCACTTGAAGAAGTCGCACGCTACGTTGGAAAACGAAAAGGATGAAGATTGTCAAAAATTTCTTGCTGTTCTTCTCAAAAGCCAGTAAACTGACTATGTAAGCGCTTTTCTAAAAGCATTTCATAGGGGGAACTAGAGATGGAACAGACATTTTTGATGGTCAAACCGGATGGCGTAGAACGTGGATTGATTGGGGAAATCATTGGACGGATCGAACGCAAAGGATTCATCATTCGTGAAATGAAAATGATGAACGTCCCAGAAGAGCTCGCAAAAGCACATTACGAAGAGCATGCGGAAAAACCGTTCTTTGGAGAGTTGGTCACTTTCCTCACATCGGGTCCTGTCGTTGCACTTCGTGTCGAGGGTGCAGACGTCGTCGCTGTTTCTCGTTTGATGATCGGGAAAACAAAACCACTTGAAGCAGCACCTGGAACGATTCGTGGTGATTTCGCGAACACGATGAGTGAAAACGTCATCCATGGTTCAGATAGTGTCGAGAGTGCGGAGCGTGAGCTTTCCCTCTGGTTTCAAGGACAGCCAGTCAACGCGTAATAAATGAATGGAAAGACAACGGGGAGGGGATTCGATTTGATCGAATCCCTTTTGTCGTGTTCTTGTAAAACGGAATGACCCAATTGTCTAATTGCTTTTTGGAATGCCTATAGCTTTATGCTACTATAGAAAATAAGTTGAACCGGTCATGGAGATGACCATTCGATATCGAGAGTGAGTGAGGTGTGCCAATTGCAAGATTATGAACTTTTTATTCAACGATTCAAGACCAAATCAGGGATTGACCTCGGTCAGTATAAAGAAGCACAGATGAAACGGCGATTGACGGCGTTACGTGATAAAAAAGGATACAGTACATTTGCTTCTTATATGCAGGCAATGGATAAGGACACATCGTTATACGACGAATTTTTAGATCGGATGACGATCAATGTCAGTGAATTTTTCCGTAATCCGATTCGTTGGCAACAATTGGAACAAGATATCTTACCGATCCTAGAGTCGCGAGCACATGGACGAATCCGGACGTGGAGCGCAGCTTGTTCGACCGGAGAAGAACCGTACTCCCTCGCGATGATTTTAAGTGAACGGCTCGATCCGTCCGCCTTTACGATTCAAGCAACAGATTTGGATGAACTCGTCCTTGAAAAAGCCAAGCTTGGTCGATACGGAGCTTCTGCATTGAATGAAGTCGTCGAAGCCCGTAAAAAGCAATACTTCATCGAGCAAGAGCAAACGTTCGAAGTCGTTCCGGAAATCAAACGACTCGTTCGTTTCAGTAAACATAATCTGTTAGGAGACCGGTACGATACGGGGTTTGATTTAATCATCTGCCGCAACGTACTAATTTATTTTACAGAAGAAGCAAAAGCACACGTCTATCGTTCGTTCGTCGAGGCCTTAAAGCCAGGCGGAATCCTATTCGTTGGTGGAACGGAACAAATTTTCCAACCCGAACGGTTTGGATTAAAGATGAAACAGAGCTTCTTTTACGAAAAAATCGGTTGAACAGGAAGGGATGAAGCGAATGCGTTACATGACAGCAGGAGAATCACACGGAAAAGGGTTGACCGTCATCATCGATGGGATGCCGGCAGGACTCACGATTGATTTTGAAGCCATCCAGCGTGAAATGACACGTCGCCAAGGGGGATACGGACGCGGACGACGGATGCAAATCGAACAAGATCAAATCGATGCACGTGGCGGGATTCGTCACGGGTACACGACGGGATCACCGATCAGTTTGTTCATCGAGAATAAGGATCATACGCACTGGACACAAGTCATGCAAGCAGAACCGCTCGAAGAACAGTTGGAGCGCCCGCGAACGTTGACGCGTCCACGTCCCGGACATGCGGATCTCGTTGGTGGATTGAAGTACGGTCATCGCGACTTACGCGATGTGCTAGAACGTTCTTCCGCTCGTGAGACAGCAGCACGTGTAGCGGTCGGTGCCTTCGCTAAACAATTACTGAATGAACTCGGAATTGAAGTGTTCTCGCACGTACGGTCGATTGGTGGAATCGATGCACCGTGGAAGGATCCCGTCGAACATCAGGAAACGATTGATGCTTCACCCGTTCGTTGTGCAGATGAGATGGCTGGACAACGGATGATGGAGGAAATCGATGCGGCTAAAAAAGAAGGGGATACACTCGGCGGTGAAATCGAAGTCGTCGTGACGGGCATGATGCCTGGCGTCGGGTCCTTCACCCAAAACGATCTAAAGCTCGACAGCCGGATTGCACAAGCTGTCATCAGTGTCAACGCGATGAAATCAGTCGGTTTTGGTGACGGATATGAACTTGGTCGTCGCAAGGGAAGTACCGTCCAAGATGAAATCGTTCATGATGCATCCGGATATCATCGGCGGACGAATCATCTAGGCGGAATCGAAGGTGGGATGTCGACAGGCATGCCGATTCGCGTCCAAATCGCGATGAAGCCGATTCCGACACTCTATCGTCCACTGCAATCAGTCGATATCGAGACGAAGGAAGCATTCACGGCTCAAATCGAGCGAAGTGATGCCTGTGCCGTTCCAGCCGCATCGGTTGTCCTAGAAGCCGTCGTCGCGTTTGAGATTGCGGTTGCTATCCTTGAAATGTTCGGGACATCGACACTCGATCGTCTTCAGGCTGCCGTCGCTGCTTATAAAGAGGAGGTTCGGACGTTTTGATCGAATTTGATATCCGGTTGAAAACGTCATATCCCGTATTTGTCGGAAATGGGGCATTAGCCCGGTTATCGCATCTTTCAGCGCTAAACAAGGCGGACCGCATCTGGGTCATCACGGATGAAACGGTACATCATTTGCAGATGAATCGATTGCAGGCTGCGTTAGCGGATATATCGCCGTCGATCGATGTTCACATCAGTACCGTTGCGCCTGGTGAGAACAGTAAGTCGCTTGCCGTATACGGCGCTCTACTTGAAGAAGGAATTCGGTATGGGATGACACGCCATAGCCTTATCCTTGCGTTCGGTGGTGGTATGATTGGGGATTTAGCGGGATTCGTCGCGGCAACCTTTTTACGCGGCATCCCGTTTATTCAAATTCCGACGACACTGTTAGCGCATGATTCAAGTGTTGGTGGAAAGGTTGGTCTCAACCTCTCCCTTGGTAAAAACTTAGTCGGTGCATTTTATCAGCCGAGTGGTGTCGTGTATGATTTAACGCTCCTTCAGACATTACCAGACCGGGAATGGAGAAGTGGCTTCTTTGAGTTAGTCAAGCATGGGTTCCTTTCGCGACCATCATTTGCGGATTCGTTACTCGATGTTTCGCTGGATACTGTTAAAGGACTCGATTTAGAAGACTGGCTCGCACGAGGGATTAATGTGAAACGGGATATCGTCGAACAAGATGAGACGGAGCAAGGGATGCGTGCCTTCTTGAATTATGGACATACATTCGGTCATGCCGTTGAATATGCGAGTCTGGGTCTGTCGCATGGCGAGGCCGTAGGGATCGGACTCGTCTTCGTCAAGTTCTTGGAAGGAAATGACGGACAGGCGAAGCAGCTCGGGCAATTGCTCCACCGTCTCGGAACGGAATTGCCAGATCGACAATCGTTCGAGACCTATCTCGAACTGATGCGTCGCGACAAGAAGAACCACCAAGCAACGATTCGATTCGTCCTTGAAAAAGAAGGACGCTTCATTTTAGAAGCGATGAGCGAAGAACGATTGCGCCAAGCATTCAATCAAACAGTGAGGTGTTTAGAATGGGCTTAAGAGGAACTGTACAAGTACCAGGCGATAAATCAATGACGCACCGTGCTTTCCTGTTCGGCGGAATTGCCGAGGGAACAACACGTGTCAGAAATGCGCTTGAAGGAGCTGATTGTCTCGCTTCACTAGAAGCGATGCAGGCGCTTGGTGCGCAGATCGATCGAACACCAGAGGAAATTCGGATCACCGGAACGGATACGTTCCAAGAAGCGACGATCGATTGCGGAAACTCGGGGACGACGATTCGTCTCTTGAGCGGTATCCTAGCAGGCGGTCAAGCGGCGTATGCGCTCGATGGCGATGCTTCCTTGCGAAGACGTCCGATGAAACGGATCACGGAACCGCTTGCCTTATTTGGAGCGAACATCACAGGTGAGACGGCACCACTTCATATCACAGGAACGCCGCTTGTCGGAACGACGTATACATTGCCAGTTGCAAGTGCGCAAGTGAAAAGTGCCGTGTTGCTCGCAGGTCTGCATGCGACGGGTGAGACGACTGTCATTGAGCCGGTCCTGTCACGCGATCATACAGAACGGATGCTGCCACAGTTCGGCGTTGACGTAACAATCGATGAACGCGAGGATGGTCGGCACATTCGTGTACAGGGTCCTGTACGCTTACACGCGACGTCACTGGACATTCCAGGGGATCCATCGTCAGCAGCGTTTTGGTGGACGGCAGCAGCAATCGGTCAGGATAGTCGCATCACGACGACCCACGTCTTGATGAATCCGACACGGATCGGTTTTTTACAGACGTTACGACAGATGGGTGCAAGTGTCGAAATCAATCATCGCTCAGAAGACGGTGGAGAGGAGACGGCAGATGTGACTGTCGAGACGACATCGTTACAAGCAATCACCGTCGAAGGGGATCAGATTCCATCCTTGATTGATGAGATCCCGTTACTCGCTTTACTTGCGACGCAAGCGGAAGGACGAACGATCATTCGCGATGCACAAGAGCTTCGTGTCAAGGAAACGGACCGGATCGAGACGGTCGTGACGGCATTACAGCGTCTTGGGGCGAACATCGAGGCGACGGATGACGGCATGATCATCGAAGGACCGACATCTTTGCAAGCAGCGGAAGTCGACAGTGCAGGTGATCACCGGCTCGCGATGATGTTAACGATCGCAGCGACGATCAATCCGGAAATTATGGTTCATGGACGCGAAGTAGTTGAAGTCAGCTATCCAACGTTCTATGATGATTTAAAGAAACTTCAATCCGACCAATCTGAGTAAGCAATAGGCGGATGACAGAAAGTGGGGCGTTTGCCTTGAATGAACAACTATTGAATGGCATCATCGAAGAATTAGAACATGGTCACACCTCAGAAGCGTTAGCAGCATTAGAAAAACTCGAAAAGACAGGAACGGATGAGGACCGCCTCGCCGTTGCCGATCTCTATATCGAACTCGGATTGTCTGACCGGGCGGTCGATCTCTTGGCACCACTTTACGTTGAATATGCGGGTAACGCGGGAGTTGCCTTGTTACTTGCAGAATGTTATATCGATTTGGATCGCGAAGAAGAAGCGATCTCGGTCCTCGAGCAGGTTGATACGTCGGACATGGAATATGGTCCCCGGTCTCTTGTTTTACTTGCGGACCTTTATCAGTCGCAAGGTCTTGACGAAGTAGCGTTAGCGAAGCTGAAGGAAGCACGTAATCTTGCGCCGGACGAACCGTTACTTGCATACGGTTTGGCTGAGCTCTACATGACGCTCGGCGCGTTTGATCAGGCGGTACCGTTATTCGCTGAAATCGCGGAGCGTCCAGAGTTACGTGCTGAATTGCCGCTCGATGCCCTTTATGCGGAATCGCTCGCGATGACAGGACAATTTGAAGATGCGATTCCACTGTACGAACGTGCTGTCGCAGAACGCTCTGACCTGCATACGCTGTTTGGTCTTGCGATGACGGCTCACCGTGTTGGTCAACATCAAAAAGCGGTCGAGACATTCCAGCAATTGATTGCACAGGATCCAGACTATACGTCGGCGTACGTACCATATGCGGAAAGCCAAGCCGAACTTGGTTTGACGAAAGAAGCGCTGAACGTCATCAAACAAGGAATGGAGCGCGACGATTACAATGATGAGTTGCGGACGATGGAAGCCTTGTTCCTTCTAAAACTCGGTGATCGCGCAGGAAGCGTCCAAGCGTTGCGTGAAGCACTTGCCTTGAATCCGGAATCAATCGTCGCAGCGGAACGTTTGCTTTCGTTACTAGCTGAAGACGAGGACCACGAAGCGATGATCGAGACGATCTCTGCCATCGAAGAACACGTCACGGCTCCGATTCTGACATGGTACCGGGCACGCGCTTTGTATGCCTTAGAGGAATACACACAAGCGATGGAGAATTATGCGATAGTCGAAGGTGCATTCACGGAAGATGCGCTCTTCTTGAAAGAGTATGGATTCGCACTCGTCGAGGAAGGACGGCGTGAAGAGGGACAACGTCTTCTCCGCCGCGCTGCTAAGTTGACACCAGAAGATAACGAACTCGTCGACTATGTTGAACGAATGGATGGATGACTTCACGGGAGAAGGGAGTAGGATTGAGATGATAGAGAGAAAGCAGCGATTCTTACGCCGCATCTTGACCTATTACACGTTAAAGCGACGGGAAGCGAAATGGATCATCGATTATTGGCTGCGTAATGAGGCAAAACTCGAGCAAGTACACTTCGTCCAAAATGCGACCTTCGCTCCGAAGGCAATCATCATGACGACATACGGGTTCGATGCGGAACCGTTTCTCTTCAAAAAAGGGGATGTCACAACGTTAGATCCAGAAAAAGCGTATCATGACATCCGCCTGACCTCGGAAGATATCTATATCGAGTTGAACTTCCAAGGTATGATGATGGATGACGAGTATTTGTCTTTACTAGAAGAAAATCCGTTTCGCCCAGAAGTTGCAGTTGAACCGCGCTTAGCGGATGAAGCGACACATTTCATCGCGGTCACGGTCAATCGGCAGGAAGAAGAACGTTTAGTCCGCTTGATTGATGAAGCGCTGGATGCACGCGATCAACATCGATTCCACTCTCTTTCCGAACAGTTACGGCTCGTTCGAAGTCAACTTCCTTAACAGAAGGACTCTATTGCCCAGCGGAGGTAGTAGGGTCCTTTCGTATGTGAAGATTTGTGCAAAATATGAAGAAAAATAGAGTGGAATTTCATAAAACGTTCACATTAAGAGAGTAGGAGGAAATGCGGATATGATACATTAAATGTGACGAATTGTAAGTACGAAGAAAGGGGGAAATGACTTGCGTTTCAAACCATCCGACGTACAGCGGACACGAAGCGAGCAAGAGTACATCGATACGCTGATCGTGCCTTTGCTTCCGGTCGGTTTCGATGAGGCGATGCATGCTTACGCGGAATGCGCAGACATGACATTGACGGTGGCGTCCGAAGTCGAACGCCAGCTATCCGGACGGGCGTTGCTCGTTCCTGCTCTGACCTATATCGATGCACCGTCGATCGAACAGTTGGAAGGATGGCGTCAAGCGGCTGCTTCCGGGCAATTCCGTTTCATCACCTTCATCACTGCTGATTTAAGGTGGAAGGAGACTGCCGCCGAAGAGATTATCTACGTGCCACGTCTAGCTCTTGAGACGATGAGTCGTGACCAACAAGGTCAGATGGTCGGGAATTTCGTAGGACAAGTTCTCGAACAGTTAGGAAACCGTTGGACCGCGCTATGAAGCGGTTGACGCAATGATTTTATTAAGATACTATTACCATGTGAGAAATTTGTGTGAAGTACTGTCGTCTTGGGGCACAGCGTACATCACAAGGGGGGATCGAGATGGCTCAAAACGGGTCTAACGTAACACGTCGTCAGTTCTTGACGTATACATTGACAGGCGTCGGCGGTTTCATGGCGGCGACGATGGTCATGCCGATGGTCAACTTCGCAGTTGATCCAGTCCTGAAGAAATCAGGAGCAGGCGATAAAGTAAAAGTAATGAAGTTGTCGGATATCACGACAGAACCAAAACGGGTCGACTTCAAGAAACAAACGCAAGATGCATGGTATGAGTTCGAAGAAACGTTGTCAGCTTGGGTGTTCAAAGATGATAAGGGAGAAATTTTAGCCCTCTCACCAATTTGTAAACACTTAGGTTGCCAAGTCAGCTTCGGTTCAGATCCGACGCACCCGGAGCAATTCTATTGCCCATGTCACTTCGGTCGGTACACGAAGGATGGCGTCAACGTTCCAGGAACGCCTCCGACGAAACCACTCGATGGTTATGAAATGCAGCAGAAAGATGGTTTCCTCTACCTTGGTAAACCAGTCGAAAGAGGTGCGTAAGCGATGATGCAAAAAATCTATGATTGGATCGATGAGCGCGTTGACATTACGCCGCTCTGGCGAGATATCGCCGACCATGAAGTACCGGAGCACGTCAACCCGGCACATAACTTTTCAGCTTTCGTTTATTGTTTTGGCGGATTGACGTTCTTTACGATCGTCATCCAGATTCTTTCGGGGATGTTCTTGACGATGTATTATGTACCGGACATCATCAACGCACACGCGTCCGTCTACTATCTTCAAAATGAAGTCGCACACGGACAAATCGTTCGTGGTATGCACCACTGGGGTGCGTCGGTCGTTATCGTAATGTTGTTCCTACATACATTACGTGTCTTCTTCACTGGTTCATACAAAAAACCACGTGAATTGAACTGGGTCGTCGGAGTTCTCTTGTTCTTCGTCGTCTTAGCTCTCGGTCTGACAGGATACCTATTGCCTTGGGACATGAAAGCGTTGTTCGCGACAAAAGTTACGATTCAGATTGCTGAAAGTATTCCGGTCATCGGTGGTATCGCGAAGACCCTCCTTGCGGGTGGAGAAATCGTCGGCGCAAGTACAATCGCTCGATTCTTTGCGATTCACGTCTTCTTCCTTCCTGCAGCATTGTTCGTCTTGCTCGGGGCCCACTTCATGATGATCCGTAAACAAGGGATCTCTGGACCACTTTAAACCGACTATCATCTAGACAACAAAAAAGGGGGAGAACACGATGCATCGTGGTAAAGGAATGAAATTCGTCACCGATTCACGGGTGTCGATCAACAACCGGATGCCGAACAAGTCGAAAGACTACTCGGAATATCCAGGTCGAACGGAAGCGTTCTGGCCAAACTTCTTACTTCGCGAATGGATGGTTGGAGCGGTCTTCTTGATCGGCTTCATGACACTGACAATCGTAGAAGCAGCACCACTTCAAAACATTGCCGATCCGACGAATACGTCGTACATTCCACTTCCGGACTGGTACTTCCTATTCCTCTATCAGCTCTTGAAATATCAATTCGCTGCAGGTCCATACATCTTGATGGGTACGGTCATCCTTCCAGGTCTTGCGTTCACAGCACTTCTCGTCGCGCCATGGCTCGACCAAGGTCTTGAACGTCGTCCTGCGAAACGTCCGATCGCAGTCAGCATGATGCTCCTCGCAGTCGTCTCGATCGTCTTCTTGACATGGGAATCTGTTCAAACGACTCACTGGGATACAATCCATAAACAAGGTGAGTTGACGATGAACGAAGGACCAAAAATTGATACATCGGCAAAAGGATACGAAATTTATTCGAACCAGTCATGTGTCAACTGTCACGGTAAAAACCTCGAGGGTGGAGCAGCAGCTCCGGCACTCGTTGGTACGAAGAAGACAGAAGAAGAGATTTATGAAATCGCAGATAAAGGTATCGGTTCGATGCCTGCTGGTCAGTACAAAGGATCAGATGCGGATCGTAAAGAACTCGCGAAATTCATCGCTTCATACGGTGAAGGCGGCGAAAACAATAAATAAGCCAAAAGCCGGGGGAGCAATCCTCCGGCTTTTGTCGATGATGAGGTGAAACGATTGCAAGGTATTTTGACATTACTCCGCCATAAAGCAGTACTCTGGATCGTCGGATTGATCAACTTAGCAGGAACGATCTACGGCTACATCTGGTATGAACCGCAACTTGCGACATCGAAGTGGTATTACTATCCGTTCATTCCGGATAGCCCGACCGCCTCTCTCTTCTTTACGATCATCGTCATTCTCTGGATCTTTGGACGACGTTCCCGACTGTTTGAAGCGCTCGCGTTCGTGACATTGATTAAATATGGCGTCTGGGCAGTCGTCATGAATGCGTTGATGTTAAATCAACTCGGAATGGAGAATGCGACCTTAACGGCGATGGCACTGATGTTGATGGTGTCGCACGGAGCGATGGCGTTCCAGGCATTGTTATACAGTCCGCTGATGACGTTTCGCGTCAAGGAGCTCGTCCTCGTCGCCATCTGGGTCATCCACAACGATGTCGTCGATTACGTCCTCGGACAATGGCCGCGCTATCCGGCGCTTGCGGAGCACATTCAGTGGATCGGATACGGCTCCTTCTGGTTGACCGGATTATGTCTTTTGATGGGATATCTGCTTGTCGCACGCGATTCAATTGACAATAAGATCACTTGAACATAAAATAGACCTATAATCAAAAAAAGAAAGGAACGATGTCTCGTGGCAAACTATTTGATCTATCTCGCGATCATCATCATCGTCCCGATTTGGGCTCAGATGCGGGTGCGGAGCACCTATAAAAAATATCAAGATGTTCCGATTCAGAGTGGGGTGACGGGAGCGCAGGTCGCCGACTTCATCATGAAGCAGAACGGGATCACGAACGTCCGTCTCGAGCCGATTGGTGGAACGATGTCCGACCATTATGACCCGACGAACAAAGTCGTTCGTTTGTCGGAAGACGTCTATTACGGTTCGACGGTCTCAGCCGTTTCGATTGCAGCACACGAAATCGGTCACGTCATTCAAGATGCGACGGATTACAATATGATGCGTGTCCGTCACCGGATCGCACCTGTCGCGTCGATTACGTCGAACTTATCGTTCCCACTGTTGTTGATTGGTCTATTTGCCGGTTTCAGTGGTCTTGCGATGCTGGGTGTCGTCTTGATGCTTGGTGCCGTCATCTTCCAACTCGTCACGTTACCAGTTGAGTTTGATGCCTCGAATCGAGCGATGGCGCAGTTGACGGAGCATGGTATCATTGATGCCGAAGAAGAACGTGGTTCACGTCGTGTCTTGAACGCAGCGGCTTGGACGTACGTCGCAGCAACACTCGTTGCCGTCGCCGAGTTTCTTCGTCTTGCACTGCTCGTCTTCAACCCATCAAGTGATGATTAAACAGAAAAACACGGATTGCTCAAGTGAGCGATCCGTGTTTTTTTACGTTTCTTTGATTGGGACCCGGTTTTCGTCGAACGTGAAGCCTTCTCCCGTTACTTCATAAACGTCATGTAAGGTAATGAAAGCATGTTGATCGACACTTTTTACAAGTGTCTTCAAGCGATTGATTTCATTACGAGCGACGACGACGTACAATACTTCGAGATCTCGTCCGGAGTAACCGCCTTTTGCGATCAGACGGGTCGTGCCACGATTCATTGTCGCATGAATGCCGTCTGCAATCTCCGTCCGGTGATCACTGATGATCATCGCTGCTTTACCAGCATAAGTGCCCTCTTGCATCCAATCGATGACACGGGCGCCGACGTAGACGGCAAGTAACGTATACATCGCTTGTTTGTAATCGAGATACGTCAAGGATGCGACGATGACGAAGAAATCAAAGATTAAGAATGTTCGACCGATCGACCAACCGAAGTAGCGTTTCGTCAAACGCGCGATGATATCGACGCCACCTGTCGTACCGCCGTTGTTGAAAATGATACCAAGACCCACGCCGATGAATACACCTGCAAAGAGCGCGGCAAGCACCATATCGTCGCGCAGGTCGATGACAAGAGGTGAATATTTGGCAATCAATCCATACCAGAAGGAAAAACTGAATGTACCGATCAACGTGTAGACGAAGGTCGTTCGACCAAGAATCTTATAACTGACGAAAAAAAGTGGGACATTCAACACTAAGTTCGTGATCGATGGAGACCATCCGAACAGTCCTTTTAAGATTAAGGTAATCCCAGTAAAACCGCCTTCTGCTAACTCGTTTTGAACGTTAAAATGATAAATACCAAAAGCAAAGATGAATGACCCGACCAAAATCCAGAAAATGTTCTGGATCCGAATCGGAAATTGGAATGGAGGTGCCATTTCCGTATGCTCCTTTCAAATCAAGACTCTTTCTCTAGGGTAACGGCACGGTCGGAAAAAGACTAGCTTTTCCTATGAAAATCAGTCGAAAAGTGATCAGTATGGTCATTCCGATCGATATTGCTTAGAATAGAGACGAATAGAAGTCATAAAGAGAGTGTGGTCTTATCATGAAAAAAGCAATTGGGATTCTTTGTTATCCTTCCGTCGGCGGGAGTGGGGTCGTCGCAACGGAACTTGGTATGAAACTAGCAGATCGTGGACATGACGTTCACTTCATTACATCCAGCATGCCGTTTCGGCTGACAGAATATCGTCCAAACATCACGGTACACTTGGTTGAAGTCAACCAGTACTCCGTCTTTAAATATCCACCATACGACATTACGTTGGCGTCAAAAGTCGCAGAAATCATTGATTTATTTGATCTTGATGTCATCCATGCCCATTACGCCGTTCCGCACGCGGTCTGTGCAGATCTCGGACGAAACATGGCAAAGAAAAAAGGTGTCGCCGTCGTGACGACGTTACACGGAACGGACATCACCGTCATCGGGCAAGACTTAGAGATGCAACCGGCAATTCGTTACGGTATCGAACGATCAGACGCGGTCACGGCCGTCTCAGAGAGTCTAGCGCTTGAGACGAATGCGACGCTCAACGCACACTACGACATCGATGTCATTGCGAACTCGATTGATGAGAGTGTCTATTATCCGATGCGGGATGAACGCTTGAAGCGGCATTACGGCATCGAAGCGGACGAAGTCGTCGTCATTCATATCTCGAACTTCCGACCGGTCAAACGAATTGATGATACGCTTGCAGCGTTCGCCATTGCAGCGAAAGATCGGAAGATGCGTCTCTTACTTGTCGGGGATGGTCCAGAGATGGGACAAACGAGACGTCGCGCAAAGGAACTCGGCATTTACGACAAAGTGATCTTTGCTGGTAAACAGGAACACGTCGCGCAGTTGCTCGCCATCAGTGATATTCATGTTCTGTTGTCGGAAAAAGAAGCATTCGGACTCGTCGTCCTTGAGGCGATGGCAATTGGAGTCCCGAGTGTTGTCTCGACAGCAGGTGGCTTACCGGAAGTCATACAAGACGGCGTAACCGGGTATATCGTTCCAACCTACGACGTCAAAGTAGCTGCGGCACGAATCGGTGAACTCGCAGATGATTCGATGTTACGGGAGCGAATGGCAGAAGAGGGCATTCGCGATACGCGTCGTCGTTTTGATTCGAACGAGATCGTCCGCCGTTATGAACAAGTCTATGAACGGGTGTGTGCGCGTCATGAACTTGCTTGAAGGTGCACATCACATCATTAAAACAATCGAGCAAGCGGGCGGTGAAGCCTATATCGTCGGTGGTGCCGTTCGTGATATGTTGCTCGACCGGACACCTGGAGACTATGATTTAGCGAGCTCGATGTTACCGGAACAAATCATCGACTTATTCCCTGTCGTCATTCCGACAGGACTTGAGCATGGAACCGTAACGGTCTTACTCAACCACGTGCCGTACGAGATCACGACGTTCCGCTCGGAAGCAACGTATAGCGATCGCCGGCGACCGGATGCGGTGACGCTTGGTGTCAGTTTGGAAGAGGATTTGACCCGGCGCGACTTTACAATCAACGCGATGGCACTCAGACCAACGGGTCGCGTCGATCTATTCGGAGGAGCGCGTGACATCGAAGAGCGGATCATCCGGACGGTCGGCAAACCGACCGAACGTTTTAATGAAGATGCGCTTCGGATGATGCGGGCGTTCCGCTTCATGAGTCAACTGGACTTCTCGCTTGACGAGGCGACGGAACAAGCAATTACGGAACTTGCCCCACATTTAGCGGCCGTTGCGATTGAGCGGATCGCGATCGAGTTCGAGAAGCTCTTACTTGGTCCGGGAAAACAGCGGGCGTTACAGGCGATGCTACGCACTGGCATCGAACGCTATTTACCCGGCATGACTTCAGAAATCGTCAAAGGACTTGCGCAGCAGTCGCTTCGGGGTGTTTCAAAAGATGCCGTCTGGACACTCGTGCTCGATGCGGGTCTTGCGCGAGACCAATTGACGCGCTGGAAACGATCGAAACATCAAGTCCAGCTCGCTACGCGTTTGGCACCCCTGTTGCATCGACCGTTACAGGACTGGGATCGTTATCAATTGTCGGACTCAGAACTGACGACTCTTCGGGAAATGACGGGAAAGCATTATCCGGATCGTTCGGATTTACCGATTCGTGGTCGCAAAGAGCTCGCTGTCGACGGAAAAGATATGATCCGCCTCGGTCTTCAAAAGCAACAGATCAAGGAAGCGCTCTTGCACTTGGAGAATAGCGTCGTCATGCGATCTTGTCCAAACGACCGAACGGCATTAATGGAGGAGGTAGAGCGATGGCGCACTCAGTCCGAGAACAAATCTTGATCGCACTTCGTAAGCGGACGTGGTATTCCGGACAAGAATTAGCAGAGACGTTAAATATTTCACGTACCGCCATTTGGAAGCATATGCAAATTTTAAAAGAAGAAGGATACCAGATCATCTCAAATAAAAAACAAGGTTATCAATTAGTCGATGAAGGCGATTTGCTAACGCCGATTGCCATTGAACAATGGTTAACGACAGCGTGTCTTGGTCGCCACCTCCTTCATTTCGAAGAACTGGATACAACGCAACGGATTGCACATGAACAAGCGCAACAGCATGCGCCAGAAGGAACACTCGTCGTATGCGATCACCAAACGAATGGACGCGGACAGCTAGGGAGAACGTGGCATGAGGCGAAAAATGAAGGCATCGCGATGAGTCTACTCGTCCGACCAGATGTACCGATGCATCAAGCAGGTCAATTAACACTTGTAGCAGGTATTGCACTTGCACAGTCTCTCCGGACATTCGATGTTCCGGTTACGATTAAATGGCCGAACGACATCTTGATTAACGGTCGTAAGGTAGCAGGCATCTTGACGGAAATGCAGACCGAGGCGGACCGGATTAGTTCGGTCATCATCGGCATCGGCATCAATGTCCATCACGAACAGTTTCCCGAAGGCATCAAAGATCGTGCTACCTCGCTTGTCCGAGAATCAGGAAGAACTTTCCGACGTGCGGAAGTCGTCGCGACGTTTTTGAATCGATTTGAACGACTATACACGCAGTGGCTCGAGCTAGGGTTCGGATCTTTCGTCTCCGAGTGGGAAACACTCGCTGACCGCTTACATGAACAAGTGACACTACGGACACGTCAGGCGACCGCTTCCGGAACATTGCTCGGTATTGACGAGACGGGTACGATTCGGATTAAGACGGAAACAGGTGAGACCCGTTTCCATTCAGCAGAGCTGATTTACTGGTAAAAAGAATAAGGGTTTGAATCAGACGGTTTGCAGAGAGCTTTTCCCGTCATGTATAATAAAGCCACGGATGGTATCCGCTCATCGGAACCATACCGAATTGACAGGTGCCAGTTTTAGCTGTTTCAACTGCCTTGATCTTAACGGACAGGGACAGAAGGACGATATTCAATTATTCCGCCTTCTTTTCCGCATGCATTTATTTTGGAGAAGAAGGCGTTTTCCTTTTGTCCTCCCTACACACGTAAGGAGAGAACACAATGCACACAATGGGTCCATTACTCAAAAAACAACAAGCTGGAGAGAAGCTTGTCATGTTGACGGCGTATGATTATCCTTCAGCAAAACTATCGGAGGCAGCAGGGGTTGATATGTTGCTCGTCGGCGATTCCCTCGGGAACGTCATCCTCGGCTATGATTCAACGATTGCCGTCACGGTCGACGACATGGTTCATCATGCGCGTGCCGTTCGCCGCGGCGCACCACAGACGTTCATGATCGTCGATATGCCGTTCGCAAGCTATCATGGTTCATTTGATCGCACGCTTGAATCAGCAGCCCGCATCTTCCAAGAATCACAGGCAGATGCCTTGAAACTAGAAGGGGCAGGGGAAATCTTAAAGACGATTCGTCGTTTGACGGATGCTGGGATGCCTTGCGTCGCGCATCTCGGATTAACACCACAATCCGTTGGCGTTCTTGAAGGATTCAAGGTCCAGGGGAAATCACTAGAAGCAGCCGAACAACTGATTGCAGACAGTTTGGAAGCAGAGCGTGCCGGAGCGAAGATGCTCGTGCTCGAGTGTGTGCCGCATCCGCTCGCGAAACGGATTCAAGAGCTCCTCTCGATTCCCGTCATCGGAATCGGTGCCGGCGCAGAAGTCGCCGGTCAAGTACTTGTCTATCATGACATCTTGACGTATGGCGTCGGTCGTTTACCGAAGTTTGTTAAAGCGTACACGGACTGGAATACTTCAGGAACGGAAGCAATCGCAGCTTACGTCAAAGACGTCAAAGCCGGTGCCTTCCCTGAACTAGCACATTCGTTCCAGATGGACGAAGAACTGATTGGTGCGCTTTATGGAGGGAACAAGGAATGAAGATTATCGAGGACGTCCAGACGTTACGCGAACATTTAGCGGGAGCCGGTTCAATCGGTTTTGTACCGACGATGGGATTCTTGCATGAAGGGCATGCTTCCTTGCTCAAACAAGCACGACAAGAAAATGATGTCGTCGTCTTGAGTATTTTCGTCAACCCGACACAATTCGGACCAAACGAAGATTTGGATCGTTATCCACGAGACGCAGAACGGGATCAGAAAATCGCGGAGGCAGAAGGAGTCGATTATCTGTTCTATCCGACGAACGAGACAATGTATCCGCTGGATATGGCCCGTGTTACGGTCCGCTCCGGTGATGATGTCTTATGCGGAGCATCACGACCAGGGCATTTTGACGGTGTCTTGACGGTCGTCAGTAAACTGTTGAACGTCGTCCGTCCAACCCGTGCGTATTTCGGTCTGAAGGATGCACAACAGCTCGCATTGATCGAAGCGTATGTCGCTGATTACTTTGTTCCGGTTGAGATTGTCCGTTGCCCAATCATTCGCGAAGCAGATGGTCTAGCGAAATCGTCACGTAATGTCTATCTATCGGAAACAGAACGTGCGCAAGCACCGGGAATCCAGCAGGCGTTACAACAAGCGAAACAAGCACTCGATCAAGGGGTGCCGGTTGAAACGGTTCTCGAGCAGACTCGCGAAGCACTTCAATTCGAGGGGACCACGATCGATTACGTCGAAGCTGTCGACTATCCATCACTACGACCTGTCACTGAACAAACGACTACGATTCTCTTAGCTGTCGCCGTGCAGTTCGCATCGGCACGCTTGATCGATAATTTACTATATACGAGAGGAGCATGACGATGTTACGCACATTCATGCACGCTAAACTACACAAGGCCCGGGTCACCGAGGCAAACTTACACTATGTTGGTTCGATTACGATTGATGAAGATTTACTCGATGCTGTCGGAATTCTTGAAAATGAAAAAGTCCAAGTGACGAACAACCAGAACGGTGCGCGGATTGAAACGTATGCGATCAAAGGTGCGCGCGGTTCAGGTGTCATCTGTTTAAACGGTGCGGCAGCACGTCATTTCCAAGTCGGGGATGAGGTCATCATCATGGCGTATGCGCAATTGTCGACGGAAGAAATCGCGACACATGTCCCAAAAGTGGCTGTTCTAAATGAGCAGAACGACATCAAACAAATGTTATCTCAAGAAATCGCCCACACGATCTTATGAAATTTTAGAGACCCGATCATGTCAGCGGGTCTCTTTTTTTGTTAAGATGAAGAATGAGATGCCGTCCGATCATGGAGAGGATGGATAAAAGGTGGAGGATCAGTGTTGAAGAAAAAGTACGTCGTAGTCGACCTGGAAACGACAGGTCATTCCATAAAGGCTGGCGATGAGATGATTGAGATCGGCATGGCGGTCATTGAAGACGGGCAGTTGACAGAACAATTTTCTGCCTTCGTGCGTCCGACCCAACCGATTCCTCCGTTCATTTCCCAGTTGACGGGCATCACAGATGAGGATGTCAAAGAGGCCGAGACATTCGATGTCATCGCACCGCGTGTCTTATCATTGCTCGATGGTGGTGTCTTCGTCGCACATAATGTGCAGTTCGATTTAAACTTCTTAAACGATGCGTTAGAAGAGGAAGGATACTTGCCGTACACAGGTCCTGTCATTGATACGGTCGAACTCGCACGAATCTTACTTCCGACAGCAGAAAGCCACGCGCTGTCGCATCTGTCAGAGTCATTACACCTTGCCCATCAAGAGGCGCACCGGGCAGGGAGTGACGCTTCGGCGACGGCTGAATTGTTGCTTGAACTACTCAAACGACTACATACGTTGCCGCTTGAGACATTGAAGCACTTAAGACGTTTATCACCGCGCCTGTTCAGTGCCATCGAAGAGGAAATCGACCATGCGATTCGTTTAGTCGGTATCGAAGAGGATGAGCGATTCGATCGTTTTCGAAAAATCGCTTTGAAAAAACGCCAGACGATAGAGCGGTTGGCACATCCACCCGTCCTTGAACCGTTTGGACCATTCGTTGATGAATTGAATGCCGTCACGTTCCCTCGTCTATTCGAAGGATATGAAGAGCGACGTGGGCAGCTCGAGATGATGCGTCATGTCTATCAATCGCTCGATCAAGAAACACCGTTGCTCGTCGAAGCAGGGACGGGAACAGGAAAATCGCTCGGTTATCTTGTGCCTGCAGCGCATTACGCACTCGAACATGAAGTACCGATCGTTGTCAGTACGCACACGATTCAATTGCAGGAGCAATTGTTCGCGCGTGATTTACCGCTCTTGCGTCAGCTGTTCGAGGCACCGGTCCAGATTGCATTACTTAAGGGACGAAGTAACTACATTGATTTACGGAAATTCGAATTTTTCTTGAATGATCAAGAGGATGCCTATAACTTCACGCTCGCAAAAGCGATTCTGCTCGTCTGGTTGACGGAAACAGAAACGGGAGATTTAGAAGAAGTCAGCTTACCAGGCGGTGCTGCGCAAGGCAATATCGGCATCAAACAGTTGATCCAGTCTGATAGCCAATCGCAGCTTGGACGGTTTGACCCATGGTACAGCCGGGACTTCTTCCAACACGCGATTCGCCAGGCAAAGGATGCGACGATTATCGTTACGAACCACGCCTTGTTGTTTAGTGACCTTCAATTCGAGGCAGGGGTCTTACCGAAAGGAAGTCCGTTGATTCTTGATGAGGCGCACCAGATCGAAGAAGTCGCGAGTCATCACTTTGGTCTCGTCTTTGATGGACATACGTTTGATCGTCTGTTCCGACAACTCGGATATTCGTCCGACAAAAAATTGTTACACCGCTTGCTCGATCTGTCGGAAGAATGGGACATCGCCGAGATGGTCGAAGCCCATAGTGAGACAGTCGATGAGGCGTTGACGACATTGCTCGAAGAGGCGGACGGGCTGTTGATGATCATTCAAGCGTACGGGCTCGAACTGGCTTCCCGCAAAGCACGTCGGGAAGGGATGGTCAGCATTCGCTTCAAGCGACTCGACCGTTCGATGCGTGCTGTTCAAGAGAGTGCCAAGCGGGTTGAATTAGTGTTGCGTCGTTTGCGTCAAGCAATCCGTGCGATTCATAAACTATTCCACGAACACCGTGAGCAGATGAGTTATCGGGAGCGTTCACTCGTCGCGGATTTAAAAGCGATCACGTCTCAAATCGAAGAAGCGGAGCTCGCCATCTTCGAGACAATGCTTGCTCCGCACGACGATACGGTATCTTGGATCGAAACGTCCGTTAAGAATCGAAAACTGACACGCGTGTATACACAACCAATCGATATTTCAGAGCGACTACGTCGCGATGTCTTTTCGAAACGGACGTGTATCCTGACGTCTGCGACGTTGACCGTCTCGAACAAGTTCCAATTCATTGAGAACCGATTAGGACTTGATGCGTTTGAGACACGTCGATTCGTCGTTCCGTCACCATTCGGATATGCCGATAACGTGCGATTGATGATTCCGACGGATCTTCCGCTCCTACAGGATGTGCCATTGCCGGAATTCGCAGAGACGATTGCAGAAGCCATCTTACAAATCGCAGAGGTGACGGAAGGGCGGATGCTCGTCTTATTTACGTCAAACGATTTACTTCGACTGACGCATGAAGCGACGAAGCCGTTACTACCTGACCGGTTTACGTTACTCTCGCAAGGGGTCACGCAAGGTTCACGGCAACGACTGATGAAACAATTCAAACAACTCGACGCCTGTATCTTGTTCGGAACAGCTAGTTTTTGGGAAGGGGTCGATATCCCAGGAGATGACCTCAGTTGTCTCGTCATCGTCCGGCTTCCGTTTGCACCACCGGACCAACCGATTGTCCAGGCACGTTCGGAACGGATCGAAAAACTCGGGAAATCATCATTTTTCGAATACAGTTTACCGCAAGCCATCATTCGCTTTAAGCAAGGATTTGGTCGCTTGATCCGGACGACGAACGACCGAGGTGTCGTCTTCGTACTCGATCGACGGATCGAGACGACACGTTATGGAAAACGGTTCGTTACGAGTCTGCCGAAAGTGCCTGTTTTATCAAAACCACTTGATGAACTAACGGCAGAACTAGAATTGTTCTTGAATGATGACGATTGAGTCTATTCAGATAAACCCTATCGCATTATAATAGATAGAGAAAAATGAGGGAGGACATACAGATGGATTCAAAAATTGAAACACTTGCGACCGTCAAAGTGAACCGCCATGAGGATACGTATAAAATCGTAGACTTGTTGAATCGGACACTGAAAACGGAAGATTTAATGTTCGGTCTTGCTCTCGATGAAAAAGACAAGGAGCAGATGGTCTTCACCATCTACCGCACATGAAGTGGAAAATCACGCTCGGTCTGCTGAGTGCACTCATCCTTTTGACTGTGCTTGGCACCGCCGTTTATCAGGTGACGATTGCTGAGGCAAAAGACCGGGAACAGAGCGTCGCCGAGCAAGCAGAGGCACGTCTGAAAAAAGAACTCAAACCGACGGACGTCCGGTTCGAGTCTGTCTTTAACGGGAAACGTCAATATGTCGTTTTTACGATGAAGCAGAACGGACAGGCGGTACGGGCGTTCGTTCCGAAAAAAGGAACGATTGAGGCACGACCGGTTGCTGATGGTATTGCCATCAAAACGGTCATCGCGGATCATCCGGAACTCGGAGACATCGTGTCTGCTAAGTACGGATTTGAGGATCGTGCCGTCATCGAGATCGTTTCAAAGACGACGACAGGTTATGATTATTCGTATTACACGTATCAAGAAGGTTCTTTCATCAAACGATTACGAATCAAGTAAAGGGAGTGGGCGACATGTTATCGAAACGCGTACGACAATTGACACCATCTACAACGCTAGCCATCACAGCGAAAGCCAAGGCACTACGTGAAGAAGGTCAAGACATCATCGGTTTAGGTGCGGGAGAGCCCGACTTCAATACACCGGAATTCATCATCCAAGCAGCATTCGAGGCAGCAGAAGCGGGCGATACGAAGTATACGCCGTCTGGCGGAACGGTTGCCTTGAAGGATGCGATCATCGAAAAAACACGCCGGGACTTATGGATGTCATACGAACGTTCGGAAGTCATGGTCGCTTCAGGAGCAAAACATGCACTTTCGACGTTGTTCCAAGCGATTCTTGATCCAGGCGATGAAGTCATCGTCCCAGCACCATACTGGGTCAGTTATCCGGAGCAAATTAAACTCAGTGACGGTGTACCGGTCATTTTAGAAACGGACGAATCGTCTCGCTTCAAAGTGACACGGGAATTGCTCGAGCAACACATTACTCCAAAAACGAAAGCACTCGTCTTGAATTCACCATCGAATCCGACAGGAATGGTCTATTCGAAAGAAGAGCTCGAGATGGTAGCAGATGTTGCGATCAAGCATGATCTACTCGTCATCAGTGATGAGATTTATGAAAAGTTGCTCTATAACGGTGCGACACATATCTCGATCGCGTCCTTGCCAGAGATGCGCGAACGGACGGTCATCATCAATGGTGTCTCGAAGTCCCATGCGATGACAGGCTGGCGGATTGGGTATGCAATCGGACCGAAGGAAATCATCTCAGCGATGACAAACTTAGCGAGCCATTCGACGTCGAACCCGACATCGATTGCGCAAGCAGCATCGGTTGCTGCGTATGCAGAAGGCGATGCACCGGTCGAAGCGATGCGTGTCATCTTTGAGGAACGACTTGAGAAAATCTATGCACGACTCAATGAAATCAAAGGATTGACGTGCTTGAAGCCGGAAGGGGCATTCTATTTGTTCCCACATGCAAAGCAAGCTGCTGAGATGTGTGGATTCGATAATGTCGACGACTGGTGTACAGCTGTTTTATCTGAAGCGAAGGTCGCCTTGATTCCAGGTTCAGGATTTGGTGCACCGGACTATGTCCGCCTATCTTACGCGACGGACCCGGCACGTGTCTTAGAAGCACTCGACCGGATTGAAGGATTCATCACGGCACATACAGCCGTTTAATAGAGAGAGGATGTTGACTGTTGAAAGCAATGATTCGAGATGTAAACAAATATGTAGGAGAAGAAGTGACGATCGGGTGTTGGTTAGCAAACAAACGCTCAAGCGGTAAGATCGCCTTCCTCCAGCTTCGGGATGGCTCTGGATTCATGCAGGGTGTCGTCGTCAAAGAAACAGTCGGTGAAGACTTATTCAAACAAGCAAAAAGCTTAACGCAGGAATCGTCACTTTGGGTGACAGGTGTCATCAAATCAGACGGCGGTCGGACAGCGATCGGTCATGAAATGGAAATCTCTAAGATTGAGCTCATCCATGAAGCAGTCGATTATCCGATCACTCCAAAAGCACACGGAACGGATTTCTTGATGGACAACCGTCACCTCTGGTTGCGTTCAAAGCGTCAACATGCGGTCATGGTCGTTCGGAACGAATTGATTCGAGCGACGTACGAATTCTTCAACCAAGAAGGATTCATTAAAGTGGATCCACCAATCTTGACAGGTAGCGCGCCAGAAGGAACGACAGAATTGTTCCACACGAAATATTTCGATGAAGATGCGTACCTTTCACAATCTGGTCAGCTCTACATGGAAGCGGCAGCAATGGCACTTGGAAAGGTCTTCTCGTTCGGTCCAACGTTCCGTGCTGAAAAATCAAAAACACGTCGTCACTTGATCGAATTCTGGATGATGGAGCCTGAGATGGCATTCCACGACCACGAGATGAACCTCGAAGTCCAAGAAAACTACGTTTCGCACCTCGTGCAATCGGCACTCAAAAACTGTCGTGCGGAACTCGAATTACTTGGTCGTGACTTGACGGTCCTTGAGAATATCAACGCACCGTTCCCACGCGTCAAGTATACGGAAGCAATTGACATGCTCAAGGAGCAAGGATTCGACGATATCGAATTCGGCGATGACTTTGGTGCACCACACGAGACAGCAATCGCGAACAGCTTCGCACGTCCTGTCTTCATCACGCACTGGCCAAAAGCGATCAAACCGTTCTACATGAAAGAAGATCCGGAAAACCCAGACTTCGTTTTATGTGATGATTTGATTGCCCCAGAAGGATACGGGGAAATCGTCGGTGGTTCACAACGTGAGGAAGATCATGAGAAACTTCTCGCGGAGATGAAGAAACACGGTCTTGACGAGACGGGTGCCTATAAATGGTATCTTGAAACACGTCAATACGGTTCTGTGCCACACAGTGGTTTCGGTCTTGGTTTAGAGCGGACAGTCGCTTGGATCACAGGCGTCGAGCACGTTCGGGAAACGATTCCGTTCCCACGTCTGCTGAACCGTCTCTATCCTTAAGCAGTAAAGAAAAACATCGACCCATCGTCTCGACGGGTCGATTTCTTGTTTAGACTAGAGAATCGAGGAAATACGATGAATCATAATTTAGTGCAATTATTTGAAGAAGGGACCGTCGTCTTACCGAAACGATTGTTCACCGAGGCAAAACGGTTAGGCATCAGTTTTGTCGAGTTCACATTGATTGGTCAACTGTTTGCTTGTCGGGCGGAAGGCATGGAAATGCCGTCACCGGAAGAGTTAAGCAATCGACTCGGACTATCAGAGACGGAAACAATCGAGACGACTCTCGGTTTATTGCAAAAAGGATTACTGGCAATGGAAAACGTCAACGGATCAGAACGTTATTCGCTTGTTCCGCTGTACGAAAAGCTGATGGCACCACCGGAACAGGAAACACCGAACTTTGATACGATTAATCCGTCCGTCTTCCAACAATTCGAACGGGAACTCGGGATGATGTCACCGTTTCAGATGGAGCAGATCATTCAGTGGTTGACGATCGAGAACATTTCGGAAGAACTGGTGCTTGCCGCACTTCGAGAAGCGGTCTATCATAATGTCCGTAAAATGACTTATATCAATCAAATTTTACGGACGTGGGAACGTGAAGGGATCAAGACGCTCGAGGATCTCGCAGGGCGGGGAGGTTGAGTAGATGTTACGAAAAGCAGAAATCGATCGGATTGAAGCAACGCTAGAAGAGATGTTTCCAGATGCATTTTGTGAGTTGATTCACCGTAATCCGTTTGAACTTGTCGTCGCGGTCGCACTCAGTGCACAAGCGACCGATGTGCTCGTCAATCAGGTGACGCCTGGATTATTCGCGGCGTATCCGGATCCTGCTTCGCTTGCTACGGCACCGGTCGAGGAAATCGAGGATAAAATCAAACGACTTGGATTATACCGGAATAAAGCAAAAAACATCAAGGCGCTTGCGGCACAACTCCTTGCGCAACACGATGGAGAAGTCCCGACGGAACGCGCCGGGCTCGAAGCATTACCTGGCGTTGGACGTAAGACGGCGAACGTCGTCTTGTCTGTCGCCTTTGATGTACCGGCATTTGCGGTCGATACACATGTCGAACGTGTCTCAAAACGCCTCGGGATCTGTCGCTGGAAGGATAATGTCACGCAGGTCGAAGCGACACTCATGCGCCGTTTCAAACGGGAGCGGTGGTCAAAGCTCCATCACCAATTCATCTTCTTTGGACGGTATCACTGCAAGGCACAACGTCCGAACTGTGAAGCGTGCCCGTTACTTGATATGTGTCGAGAGGGAAAAAAGCGGACAAAAGGACTAGCTACACCATAAAAAAGTGGATCCGAGACCGGATCCACTTTTTTTGCATATCATCCATTCCAAGGAGTATCGGACCATTCACGACGCTTTTTCGTGATCGGTACTTTTTTGAATCCCCAGTTTCGGAAATCTTGGTCCGGGCTATCACGGCGAATGTAAATCTTATCTTTGATGGCTTTAAAAATCCGGTTTTCGTCCCCATAATGGACAAACCGCGGTTTTACCTCGATGACACCACGACGGACGCGAGATAAAGGTAAGCAGACCAAGTCGGCAATCTCAAGACCAGATTGGTAGAGGTCGCTGTCTTTTTCAGCAAAGATGAAGCCTTTGATTTTTTGACGGCTTTTTTCGACGTCGAGATGGACCGTTCCCGAATTGAAGATATCGAAGAACGCCTTTTGAATGAGCAAGTTTTGATAATCATCACGGCTCTCAAGGACGACACGCGCACTCGTTGCTTCTGTCTCATCAAGGAAGGAATAAAACGACTTCATCAGATGGGCGAAGGCAACGACATACGGATCCTTCGGTGTCGAGAAGAAGTCTTGTAGCTTCTGTTTATCGACTTCGACACTGACGATCGTACAATCGATATCAACTAAAAATTCCGGCAAGGCGATCCAGAAATGTCGTAGCATATCGATCGTGATGCCATCTTCTTTACCGTACGGATGCTCAGCTTTTAAAATCTCTTTCAAATGAAGGGGAATATGTGGATCTTCAAAAACTTTTGCCTTAAAATCCATCAAACGTTGACGAAGCGGACTTGGTTCACCGGTCTCATCCGAATCGATGGCATATTTATATTCCATCAAGACACCCGTTAAGTTGAATTGTGTATTCCCTTTCGGTGTCCCAGTTTCGTCGACGAACATGATGTATTTCTTCGGGGCAGGGGTTGAATTCTTAGGAAATCCTTTGACGTCAACGCCTTTGACGTTCGATTGTACCCGTTTGTTCAAATGAATCTCCTCCAGTTGCACAATAATTACACAGTCTTTTCGAAAGAAATGCTCTTGATGCCACTTTACACGCTAGGCGATTGAAAAGCTATAGCCTGATAAGTGAAACCGTAGAAACATTCCCTCGTATGATTAGGTGTTCGACTTAAGGAAGATAATTCCTGTTTTTTAATCGTTATTCTTCACCATTCATCAAGCGATCGATATACCGAACGGATTTAATTGTTTCATTGAAGCGCTTCAGACTCGTTTTCGGCTGAAATGCTTGGACGGAAATTTGCTTCAGTTGATCAACGGCGCTTTCGACCATGCTAGGTCGTAAGTAAGGACTATCTTGGGCATTCGTTTGCCACTGTGCAATCAGTTGATCCGCTCGTTCAACGAACGGTACGACGTCTCGATTGAAGTCATATTCGGTTCCGGCACGTCCTTCTTGATAAATACGTTCAATCTCTTGTAATAACGGTTCAATTGTCATTGGTTTTTAACTACTCCTCTCGGCCGATACGGTACAATCACATATCATGGTACAATAAACGCGATAGGAGGGGAATCGTTTTGAATTACCCGAATGGGAAAAAATTTCAAAAGCCACTCGAGTCGCAGGGAACCCGAATCAAGAAGGCGCGATCAACCGATTCAACCTTTTCAAATCGAGGGATGACGCTCGAAAAATTATTGAATGAAAGTAATACGTTTTACTTGACCCATAATCGGGCAATCATTCACAAGAAACCCACTCCGTTACAAATCGTCCAAGTCGATTATCCAAAACGGTCGGCAGCGGTCGTCAAGGAAGCCTATTTCAAGCAACCGTCGACGACGGACTATAACGGTGTTTATCGCGGAAAATATATTGATTTCGAAGCGAAGGAGACGACGAACAAAACGTCCTTCCCGATAAAAAATTTTCACCCCCATCAAATCGCACACATGCGCCAATGTGTCGAACATGGAGGAATTTGTTTTGTCATCATTCGTTTCAGTCTGTATAATGTGCAATATGTGCTTTCAGTCGAGCACGTGTTCCCCTGGTGGGATCAGCTAGAAAGCGGACGAAAATCAATTCCGCTGACGGTCATTGAACGAGACGGTATCAAAGTCGAGACTGGCGCGTACCCTGCCATCGATTATTTAAAGGCAGTGGACGAACTATATTTCAATTCAGACACTTTTTGATTGAAGGAGAAGGATAGCATATGGAAAGAAGTCGTGTCGCACGTCGTGAAGAGACGAAGTCATCTGAGAAAAAGATGAAACGGACGAAACGTCCCCAAAAGAAAAAGTCAGGTGGAGGTTCCGGTGGAAAAGGACCCCTTTGGAAAAAGTTATTGCTGATTGCTACTGGACTATTCATCGTCATGATGTTGGTCGGAGGCGGATTTGCCGCTTACGCGATTGCTACGGCACCTGAGCTCGATGAGACAGAACTTCGAGATGCTTTGCCATTGAAAATCTATGCGAGCAATAAGGAAGAGATTACGAAAGGCGGAACGAGTCGAGAATACGTATCAATCGATGAAGTACCGGAAGTCGTTAAAGACGCATTCATATCGATTGAGGACCGTCGTTTCTATCAGCACAACGGAATCGATTTCCGTCGTCTGGGCGGAGCCATCATCGCGAACGTGACAGATGGATTCGGATCAGAAGGGGCTTCGACGATTACGCAACAGGTCGTCAAACAGTCGTTCCTCAGCTTTGATAAGACGATTACGCGGAAAGTGCAGGAGCAATGGCTCGCGATTCGTTTAGAGCAGGACTATACAAAAGATCAAATTTTAGAGATGTACTTGAACAAAAACTATTATGGTCAAAACTCGTTTGGAATCCAGACGGCTTCAAAGGCTTACTTCAACAAGTCTGTTGATAAGTTGAATTATGCGGAAGCCGCGATGCTTGCAGGACTCCCGCAACGTCCGACAGCTTACGATCCAATCAAAGGAGATCCAAAGCTAACGAAATGGCGTCAGACGCAAGTTCTCAATGCGATGCAAACGACAGGCGTCATTACAGAAGCACAACGGGATAAAGCAGTCAAACAACCGATTTCGAAATTAATCAATCCGGCACCGAAGTCAACGAAGGATGAGTCCTACGATAGTGTCATCTTCGACATGGTGTCTAAAGAGTTAGAAGATGATTTTGGTCTTGAAGGTAAAGATATCTATGGTCAAGGGTTAAAGATCTATACATCGATTGATAAACCGATGCACGACTATATGAATGAAGCCATTAAGAAAGACCAAATCGTTCAGTTACCGGAATACGCTGAAACAGCTGCGACAGCAGTCAACACGCAATCAGGAGAAATCCTTGCGGTCGTGGATGGTAAAAATCCAGGTAAAGGAACGGCGCGACGAAACTTTGCGAATGAACCGCATCAACCGGGTTCGTCTGCTAAACCATTCTTTGCCTATGGTCCAGCAATCGAGAACGATAAATGGTCGACTGCGAAACAATTGACGGATAAACCAACAGAAGTCAACGGTAAAGAGATTGGAAACTACTACGATGGATACCGTGGCACGAACACGATTCGTCACTGGTTAAAAATCTCAGCAAACACACCAGCCATCCAAACGTACCAAGAAATCGGTGGTGATTCAGTCGAAGCATTCGCTGAAAAATCTGGTTTGAAAATGAAAGATGATGAGTCGATTTCTCCAGCGTATGCGATTGGTGGGATGAAACACGGTTTCAATACGACGCAGATGGCTGGAGCTTATGCAACACTTGGTAACGGTGGCGATTATATCAAACCACACGTCATCAAATCGATTGAGTACAGTGATGGATCAAAAATCAAATCACCGATCAAATCGAAAAAAGCGATGGAAGACTATACAGCTTATATGTTGACGGACATGCTTCGTGATGTCTTAAAACCAGGCGGTACGTTCCCAAGTGCTGGATTGTCATTTGATGCAGCCGGTAAGACCGGAACGACGAATGCCTATAAAGATGTTTGGTTTGCAGGATATACGTCTGATGTCTCAATCAGTGTTTGGACAGGAACGACGAAATCTGGAAATAACAACGGATCTGGACTCAGTGGTCCGTATAACAGTACGATGGCACAGCAAATCTGGAAAGATTTCATTACAAAAACGCGCGATCGTACGCCAGCACCATTTGAACAGCCTAGTTCCGTCCTCAGTATCGGAAACGAATTGTACGTGAAAGGGACGAAGGAACCTGTCGTTGAAAAAAAGACGGTACCCGCTCCGACTGGATTACAAGCATCTTACGATGAAGACACAAAGAGCGGTGAACTGACTTGGAACTATAATGATGCTGCGCTTCGTGCCAATGGCTATGATGATGTATCGTTCGAAGTGACGATGACAGATGCTGACGGCGAAACATCAACGATTGGTACGAGTACGACGAATCGAATCGCCATCAATGGATTGAAGCCAGGACGATCGACGTTCCAAGTCGTAGCAAAAGCTTCTGGAGAAGAATCAGGTCCGGTCTCGACAACGGTCACGGTCACGGATCCTGAAGCAGAAGAACCGACAACGGATGAACCGACAACGGATGAACCGACAACGGACGAACCAGCGACGGATGAACCAGCGACGGATGAGCCAACGACGGACGAACCGACGACGGACGAACCAACGACGGATGAGCCGACAACGGACGAACCGGCCACGGACGAACCGACAACGGACGAACCGACGACGGATGAGCCGGTAACAGACGAACCGACGACGGACGAACCAGCAACAGATGAACCGAATTCAAATGATGGCGCAAACGCGCAAAACAATTCGAATGGTTCGACGGAACGAAATAACAACAATAATTCGAATGATAGTGGAGATGACTCTGAAGAGTAATGAAAGATCATCACCTGTAAAGCAGACAAGACCAAAGACGAGTAGATCGTTCTTTGGTCTTGCCTCTTTTTTTGTATAATGAGAAGTGGAAGGAAGTGAAGGTATGCAAGCGAAACAAACGCTCGTTGCATTTCTCGAAGAACTGAAACAGGACCGCTCGTTCATGGAGCGGATTACGTATATGAAAACGATGGAAGCGACAGCTGGACGCTACGTCGATTTTCCAGAACAACTACCGGAACGTTTGCGGCAAGCGCTACGTACACGTGGAATAAACCAGTTATACCGTCATCAAGGGCTAGCGTATGAACGTGTACAAGCGGGAGAGTCGACGGTCATCGTCACGCCGACTGCCTCCGGAAAGACCTATTGTTTTAATTTACCGGTCTTATCGCATTTGCTAGAGCATCCGAACGCGCGAGCGTTGTATCTTTACCCGACAAAAGCTCTCGCACAAGATCAAAATAGTGAGTTACTGGAACTGATTGATCAATTAGAAGCGCCAATCCGTTGTTTTACTTATGATGGCGACACATCTCCCACGATTCGGACAAAAGTGCGAAAAGCAGGAAACATCGTCATTACGAATCCAGACATGTTGCATTCCGGGATTTTGCCACACCACACCAAATGGATCGAACTATTTGAGAACTTGAAATACATTGTCATCGATGAGTTACACACGTACCGTGGAGTGTTTGGTAGTCATGTCGCGAATGTGATTCGTCGGCTCCGACGAATTTGTCGTTATTACGGCAGTGACCCGGTCTTTATCATGACGAGTGCGACGATTGCCAATCCAAAGGAGTTAGCAGAGCGGTTAACAGAAAAATCAGTCGGTCTGATTGATGACAACGGTGCACCGACTGGTCGTAAACATTTTCTCGTTTATCAACCGCCAATCGTCAATGCACAACTCGGGATACGACGTTCAGCGACACTCGAGACGAAACAATTAGCGATGCGTTTCATCAAAAAAAAGTTCCAAACAATCGTCTTTGCACGTTCACGCGTCCGCGTCGAAGTCTTACTGACGTATTTGCGAAGCATCTACCCACATGAACTTGGTCCACGATCAATCGAAGGATATCGAGGAGGCTATTTGCCAAGTGAACGTCGCGATATCGAACGTCGGTTACGCCAAGGAGAAATCACGGGTATCGTCTCGACGAATGCTCTCGAACTTGGTGTTGATATTGGTCAACTGCAAGTCTGTATCATGAACGGTTACCCGGGAACGATTGCTTCACTCTGGCAACAAGCAGGACGAGCGGGGCGCCGCCAAGATGATGCGTTGATCATTCTTGTCGCTTCTTCAGGGATGCTCGATCAATACGTCGCAGAACGTCCAGAACTGTTCTTGAACCAGTCACCTGAAGCAGCACGACTTGACCCGGATAACCTGATCATTGCTGTCGATCATGTCAAATGTGCAGCGTTCGAACTCCCCTTTACAAAAGGAGAATCATTCGGGTCGCTTGAGACGGAGGATATCCTTGAATACTTAGTCGAGGAACGCGTCTTGCACGAACGAGGCGATCGCTTTTATTGGATGAACGATGCGTTCCCAGCACACGGGATTTCGCTTCGATCGAGTGATCAAGAGAACGTCATCATCGTCGATCAGACCGAAGTACCGAATCGGGTCATCGGTGAGATGGATACGTTCAGTGCAATGACGTTGTTGCATGACGAGGCAATCTATTTGCATGGAGCCGACCAATATCAAGTCGAACATTTGGATTTTGAAGAGAAAAAAGCCTTTGTCCGTGCTGTAGACGTCGATTATTATACAGATGCTAATTTTTCAGTCGACCTTTCCGTACTCGAAGAAGATGAACGATACGCAGAGGGAGAATATAGTGTTGCCCGTGGCGATGTCAGTGTCCGGGGGATGGCGACGATGTTCAAGAAGATTAAATTCGGTACGCATGAGAACATCGGGTCGGGTCCGATTCACTTACCGGAACGAGAAATTCACACAACAGGTGTCTGGTTCACTTTACCTGATCATGCACGTTCTTCGACGGAGCTCGAACAAGTGTTAGAAGGGGTCGCGAATAGTCTACGGCGTGTTGCACCACTTTATTTGATGTGTGATGCCAGTGATGTCTTCGTCGTGCCGCAAGTCAAGGCGACTCACACACAACAGCCGACCGTCTATCTGTATGACCGTTACCCGGGTGGTGTTGGACTCGCCCAGTCGATTTATAAGCAACGCGGTGTCATGTTGCGTGCCGCCCGTGATTCAATCGTCACATGCCCTTGTCAGGACGGTTGTCCTGCTTGTATCGGTATGGTCGGCGTATCAGACGAGAAAGAACGAACGATTCAGTTGTTAGCAGAAATGGAGAAGGAACTATCATGAAAAATCGTCTTAGACGAATGCTGAAATCTACATCAGACGTCGCACCAGATGCTCCTGCGTCCTCCGCTTCTGAAGCGGAAATAGCGGAGACCACAGTCGGATGGACTGACGAACAGCAAGCCTGGATTGATCGTGGAGCCGATATCTTGACGTTCGAAGAAGAGTGGATCGTCAGGATCGACAAGCGATATGCATTAACAGATCGGCATGGAGATCGAAGTTTTGCTGAAGTGTATGAGTCCTTACAGCTTCCTCATCCGCCACTTGCACTGGATGTTCCACTTGAGCAAGTCATTTTCTTTGATACGGAAACGACAGGATTACGAGGAACCGGAACGACGATCTTTTTACTCGGGTTCGCGCGCTTTGAGCAGGGTGGATTGCTGATGCGGCAATATTTCTTACCGCATCCGCACTTTGAAGCTGCCTTTTACCATCACTTCCTGCATGATATCGGAGATGATGTCCGCTTCGTGACCTATAACGGGAAAAGCTTTGATTGGCCGCAAATCAAGACACGTCATGTCTTCGTTCGGGAACGTGTTCCTCGTTTGCCGAAAGTCGGTCATCTTGATTTACTTCATGTTGCGCGACGGATCTTTAAAGGAATGTATGATTCCTATCGGTTGACAGCGATGGAAGAGCGGATCGGATTCGAACGGGAAGGGGATTTACCTGGATTTTTGGCACCCATGCATTACTTCCAGTACGTCGAACACCAGCATCCGGATATCATGACAGGGGTCTTGCAACATCATCTGGATGATTGTTTGACGCTTGTCGGACTCTATGATGCATGCAACCGACTCGTCACACATCGAGCGGAGGCACCTTCTCCGATTCAAGAAAACATCGCGATTTGGCTGGCAGATCTCGGAATTCATGAAGGATCACACGCTCATTTTCAACAAGTCAAAGAACTATCCGCAGAAGGATGGTTGCGCCAAGGTTATTTGCATAAAAAAATGAAGAACTATGAACTAGCTCGAGATTGTTTCTTGAAGAGCAACAGTTATTTAGGGTATGTCGAACTTGCGAAGTGGGCAGAGCACATTGCAAAAGATCCAGTGCTTGCTTATGATTATACGGAACGAGCACGACAACACGTCGAGCGACATCATTGGTTGATTACTAAAAAAGAACGAATCTTGGCAGAGCTAGATCATCGAGGACGTCGGTTAAAAAGGAAGTGTGACGCGTGAAAGTTATCGCCATCACAGGTTACAAACCCAATGAACTAGGTATCTTTGATCAAAAACATCCTGGTATCCGGATCTTAAAGGCAGCATATCGAGAGCGGATGATTCGCTTAATTGAGGATCGAGGTACAGAGTGGTTTATCACGAATGCCTCACCGGGTTGCGAAATCTGGGCATGCGAGGTCGTGCTTGAATTAAAGGAAGAGTATCCACATATTCGTCTCGGTATTCTTTTGCCGTTCTTGGAACAGGAAGCACGCTGGAAAGAGCCAGTTCAAGCGCAGTACCTCTCCATTCTTGAACAAGCTGACTTCGTCGAAGCAATCAGTCAGAAACCGTATACGGATCCATCGCAGTTACGCAATAAAACCGAGTTCATGATTCAAAAAAGCCAAGGATTATTGTCGGTTTTTGATGAAGAACATGGAGGATCGGCGAAATTTTTAGTAGAGCGTGCTAGAATAGAAATGGAACAATCCGATTATCAGTTGTTTTTAATTACACAAGATGATTTATCTTGGCTCGAACAAGAATTACAATACAATGATCAGTGGGAGTGAAGAGGATGTATAAGCCATTGTTGACAGCGGACGATATTTACAAAAAGGAATTCAAAACCGGCCTCCGTGGCTATGTCATCGAGGATGTCGATGGATACTTGGATCAAATCATTAAGGATTATGAAGGATTCGAACGTGAGATCGAACGTCTGAAGAAAGAGAACGAGGCGTTAAAACAAGCACCAGCACAACCGGTAAAACGTGAAGAACGCCGCGTCGAACAAGCGGAGCCACAAGTATCAAGTTCATCGAACTATGACATGTTACGTCGTATTTCGAATCTAGAGAAGGCCGTTTTCGGACGTCCGCACCAAGATTGACGCATCAAAAAAGACATTTCTGTCAAATCAGAAGTGTCTTTTTTATTTCCTTCTTTTTGAAAGAATCGTCATCTGAACGAAAACGGTGTTAAGATAACTAATAATACATACTACAAAGGATGATGAACCATGTTACAAGTCATGACTGCTTCTGTTCCTGAACCACCGCGCCGTCGTTTTTTTGCAAATAAACAAGTGAGTACGACGACGAGTGAAACGGATGCACTCTGTAATGAAATCCGTCATGTTTGTCGTTTTGATTGGATGTTGTTTGATCGGATTCGTCTTTCTGACACGATTGTCATTCCTTTTGCACTGATTGGTCCAAAAGGATTGTTCCTCGTGTTACAAAACGATGCGGTCGTAGAATGGATGACGGAGGAATCTTGTCATATCATGGATTCTGAGCATGGAAGAAAAGTGTTTGAACCTCATCCAATCAATCAGTCGAAAAAAATCGTTCAAGCGGTTCGAAAAACGCTAAAAGAACAAGGGATCATCATTCCGATTCATGGCATCACACTTTTTCCGAATGCACCTCAGATGCGAACGGAACGAATTAAATTCCCGACGGGGCATAGCTTCAAGGATGTGCGGGCGTTCATCGTCTCAAAAAAATCCTCCCCTGTTCTAGAGCAAGAACGAAAACAAGTTGCATTTTATCTTGCACAGCAGCAGGAATGAACAAAGGCAGTGAAGCGCTCGCTTCACTGCCTTTTCGTTTGAATTCATCGTCTTGGTCGAGAAGCAAGAATGTCTTCAGCTTGATCCAAGTCTTCTTTCAAGACATACACCGCTACGCGATCATCCAAGTCTTTACTGAAACGCCGGAATAAAAACGAAGTCTTGACGCCGCGTTCGACTCGAATGTCTAAGTCAGCTGCTTCAAGTCGAGCAGCATCCTTTAATAAATCTTCTCCTTTTTCACCAAATGCTTCCCTGATCAATGACCATCGAAGATTTTCCTTCGTTCGTCTGCTGACGATGACGAGAAATGCAATGACTAAAAGAATGATTAAAACCGTTCGAACTAGCTGTATATCCATCTTTACCTTCACCTCACCTACTATCATACCGAGTTAACGCGCATAAAGTAAACGTTGTTAACGCGCATAAAGTAAACGTTCAACATACCGGGCGAATGATTTACTTTTCAAACCTTGTTGGCGATACGCGATATAACCGTCAGGGCGAATCAAATATAATCCGGATTGCTTGATGCCAAAGCGTCGTGCAAGTTCACCGCCTTGATCGACGACACCATCCTCTTTAAGGGATTGATGGATCGGTACCGTCTCAAATAGATCGGGATAGGTATAGGCGAGTTCCTTGAATGGCTCAAGAAGATCATCGGTTGCATTTTTTGGTAAGAACAGCAGCAATAAGAAATTCCGATCGGCACGACGTAACAATAGTTCGTTCTTTTTCGTCCGCGGGTGGACGACTTCACTGTAAGGCATCGGTTCACCTGGTTTTGGTGTCAATGGACTAAAGTGTCCTTGTGTGACGAAGGTCGAACTCGCTGGGTAGTGGCTGTTGAGCTGAGCAATCCGGTTTGTCACGAAATGATGTAAGGGTGCGATTTTGAGACTATTCCGAATGACTTTTTCCTGCAAGGGTAATAAAAAGGGAATGTTGATTTGCAGGAGTTCCGTCGCAAGATTTGTTGATCGTAAGATACCTTGTGCCGCTTCTCGACGTTCGACGCTGTAAGAATCAAGTAACGGAAAACTCGCCTTGAACTGATGGACACACCATAGTTTCCAAGCGAGGTTCATCGCATCAGCAATTCCGGTGTTCATTCCTTGACCACCGACGGGTGAATTGATGTGTGCGGCATCCCCAATCAAATAAATCCGATGGTGACCAAATTTCTCGATAATCCGGTTATGGACACGGAACATCGAATACCAATGGACTTTTTTTAGCTCAAACGGTACTTTGGCTCGATTTTGTAAAAAATCATCAATCGCTTTATGGTCGGTCGGAACAGGTCCGCTTGTTAGATTCCCCGTAATACGGAACAAGTTCGACTGGAGAGGAAACGACTCGATGACGCCATGATCAGAGAAGAAGATATGAACCTCTTCTGAAGAGAGCGGCCAGTCGACCTCGATGTCAGCCAGTGCCCACGATTCTTTAAACGACTTCCCGCTGAATGGAAGCCCGAGCTCACGACGGACGAAACTGTTCGCACCATCTGCTCCGATGATGAAGGAAGCATCGACCGTCTCTGTTTCCCCTTTATGTTGTAAGGAAGCAGTAACAAAAGTCGGGAATTGAGCAAACCCCGTTAATTCCGTCTCTCGTTCCACTGCATGACCGTAAGTGGCGAGTTGCGCTTCAAGAATCCGTTCTGTCTCACTTTGAGGTAACAGCGTGACGAACGGAAAGGGTGTATTCAAATCAGTAAAATCAAGTTTTGCCTGCCATGCACCATTGACATAGAGGTTTCCTTGATTGATTTTAATCGCATTCTCCATCAAGTCTTCTGCGACACCAAGCCTTGCGAACAACTCTAGAGAACGCGCTTGAATCCCGATTGCTTTTGAGACGACGGATGGTCCGCTTGCACGTTCGACGATGCGAAAGGATAATCCATAGCGCGAGAGTGCGAGTGCGAGTGTTAAACCGGTTGGTCCGGCACCGATAATGAGGACATCTAATTTTTTATTCACGGATAACCCCCCTTAATTTACATCTTAGCCAAAACTCGGTACCATTAAACTATTGATGACACGCTGGACGTGTGAAAGGATGAAACTTGTGAACGAACAACTTTTTACGACAGAACGATTGATTGCGAATTTTAAGGAATATATCCGGCAGAATGAAGCGCATCTAACAAAAAGACATGCGTTAAACGCCTATTACAAGACGGTAGCAGGATCGATTTTATCGGACCGGATTGCTAAGAATGCGGATCTCATCGTCCGTATGCGCCATCTGGAAGAGGCGTACCATCACGTTGCACAAGAAGGGCGATGAAACAGGTGAACTTAGCCGATATCCGAAAGCAATACGTAGATTCTGAAGAACGTTTACCTCGTCATGCGGCAGCCGTACTCGTTCCGTTAGTCGAGCAGAATGGTGAAGTGTACCTGTTATTTCAAGTGAGAGCCAAAACACTACGTTCGCAACCAGGTGAAATCGCTTTTCCGGGTGGTCGGATCGATGCGGGTGAATTACCGAAAGCAGCAGCTGTTCGTGAAACGGTCGAAGAATTAAATGTCAATGCTTCTGAGATCGAAGTGATTGGAACACTTGAACCACTCGTGACACCGAACCGGTCGATCATTTACCCGTATCTTGGCATTCTCCATGCGACGGACTTTAATCCTTCACCTGCAGAAGTCGATCATGTGTTTCTCGTATCATTAACAGAATTGATGACCTCGAAGCCGATTAAAGGAGATATGGAGTGGCGGATCCGCCCTGGCAAGGAAGTGCCGACCGAACGAATGGCGAATCGAGAAGCATATCTGGATCGTACGTATACGGTCACGGAGCATTTTTATGAGCACGGGGATTATCTGATTTGGGGATTAACCGCTAAAATCTTGCGCCAGTTCTTAACTCAATTGACGCGTGACTAGCTTTTTCGGTCGTTATTTTATATGATTAACTGTAATTGAACGTGTCAGGAGATGAGTCAGATGGAAGAAACAGAAGAGTTATTCGATTATATCGTTGGCGATATGGTGAAAACAAAAGAAGGTTGGGTTGCGGAAGTAACGGCTGTATTGACAAATACGGTCGTCGGTGATGTATCCCACACGAAAAACTTTGAGTCACTCGGCTTAGAGTTTGAAAAACAAGTCTTATTAAAGTCAGAGATCGAATTGTTAGAACGTAAAACAAAATAATACATGAAAGCACACCACATAATTGGTTTGCTCAGACTTAAGACAAAGCGTAATTTTTCTCTTAACGAGAAAGATTGCGCTTTTTTTGTTCATCTCGAATCGTTTTCCTGGGACAAGCATCGCGCCGCTTCACTTCGTTGCAGGGTCGCTCCTGCTTGTTTTTCCCTAGGAAGCGATTTCGAGTGAACAAAACGCTTCTCTCCTCTTTCTTTCGGTATAAAAAAGTAGAAACGAAGAAGGAGGAGGACTTTCAATGATGGTAAGAGAGATCACAATCATATTGGAACAACTGGTTCCGCAGGACCATCTTGTTTGCAAACTCAGCACACCACATAATTGGTGTGTTTTTTATGTTCATTCAGCGATCTGAATAATAATAAAATCCTATATTCTTATATTCTTTGAAGAATTGGATAAAATAACTGAAAACATCGAAAAGATACATTTATTACAAAAGAGTAACAAGAACTAATTCGTAACAGAACGGTTACAAAATATAAAAACGTTGATACACAACGATTGAGAGCGTTTTTTGTAAGCGTGTAACCATTTCGTTACTTTTTGACAGATATATTTCAATTCATAGTGTTCGCTTTTCAAACTATTTGTCACCGTGATACGTTGTGCGGGTCGTAAAACGGCGAGAAAGGTTGGCATCAACATGAAACGAACATCATTCCTTTTATCCCTTTGTTTAACGGGATTCATATTTATTCTTTTGCCGCATCATGAAGCGTCGGCAGCACAAATCGGGATCGGTACGGAGAAAACAATCGTACAAAATCCATTAGAGATGAAACGTCAAGCTGCTCAAGAGAAGCGTGAACAAGCAGAGGCGAAAAAACAAGCGCGTCTAAAAGCCTTGGCTAAGCAAAAAGCAAAAGCAACACAAGAAGCCAAAAAGGAAGCACAACAGGTAAAGAAACACAGTCGAACACAAGCAAACACTGACCGTTCCACAAAGCGTACGGAAACATTTGAGACGACAGCGTATACGACGAATCCAGAAAACAATGGAAGCCGCTTGTATAATGGTCGTGCCTTAACGGCATCAGGTTATGACGTCACAAACACGATTACATACGAAGGACGTCGCATTGTTGCTGTCGATCCATCGGTCGTACCGCTTGGAACTAAGGTACATGTAGAAGGTTTCGGCGATGCGATTGCGCTCGATACAGGTGGTGCGATTCGCGGAAAAATCATGGATCTTCTTGTCGGTTCAAAACAAGAAGCCTTAGAATGGGGTCGCCGTCAAGTCACGGTGACGTTCGAATAAGAGATGTTTACGATTAGGCGGTGGATAGTTTCCATCGTCTTTTTTGTTTTGATAAAGAATTAAAAACTTGCCTGTTCGATAATGGATTTAGAAAACAGGGAAAAGAGTGGATGGAATAGGTTTTGGAATGTCCAAGAAAGGGGAATTTTACAAAGATAATAAACCGGGAAACGAGGGATGGTTAGTGATTGAATTCAAGGATGTCGGCAAAACGTATGCAGACGGAACAAAGGCAGTACAACATGTGAATTTTACGGTTGAACAAGGCGAGATTTTTTGTTTGATTGGTCCTTCAGGATGCGGTAAAACTACGACGATGAAAATGGTCAATCGATTGATTGATCATACGGAAGGGCAAATTTGGATTGATGGTGAACCGATCATGTCAATCAATGAACATGAACTGCGTCGGCGAATTGGCTATGTCTTACAACAGATTGCCCTTTTTCCACACATGACGATTGAGGAGAACGTTAGCGTCGTACCTGAGTTATTAAAGTGGGATAAAGAGAAAGTGGTACAACGAGTCGATGAATTATTTCGGTTAACTGGGTTGAACACCTCACTTAAGAAAAAATATCCAAGCGAACTCTCTGGGGGACAACAACAACGGGTCGGGGTTATGCGGGCACTCGCAGCAGAACAAGACGTCATCTTGATGGATGAACCATTTTCTGCTCTTGATCCCATTTCACGGGAACAATTACAAAATGATTTGTTGCATCTAAACGAAGAGCTTGGTAAAACAATTTTATTCGTCACGCACGATATGAACGAAGCGTTGAAACTAGGCAGTCGCATCTGTCTGATGAACGCTGGAGAGATCGCTTTCATCGGTACGAAGGAAGAGGTACTAGCAAGTAACGATCCGTTCGTTCAAGAATTCATGCGTCAAGTCAGGGGGAATATCGAATGAACGGATTGCTTGAGACGTATCAGGACCGAAAAAGCGAACTGCTTCAAGCGTTGATCGAACATATCCAATTATCTGTCATCTCCTTGCTGATCGCATGTGTCATCGCTATTCCGCTGGGGATTTACTTATCACGCAATAAACGTCTGAGTGAGTGGTCGATTGGTGTAACCTCTGTCATCCAGACGATTCCATCACTCGCGTTACTCGGTCTGATGATACCACTTGTCGGAATCGGTACAGTCCCGTCCATTATTGCACTTGTCTTATATTCCTTATTACCAATCGTTCGAAACACTTATACAGGGCTTGCCGAAGTCGATCCTTCGATCAAGGAAGCAGCACGCGCATGTGGGATGACTCCGATGCAAAGTTTATGGAAAGTCGAACTTCCATTAGCACTACCTGTCATGATGGCGGGTATACGGACCGCGATGGTACTGATCATTGGTACAGCAACGATTGCGGCCTTGATTGGTGCTGGAGGATTAGGTTCCATCATTCTCCTTGGAATCGACCGTAACGATAACTATCTACTGTTGCTTGGTGCGATTCCAGCAGCACTGCTCGCCCTTCTATTTGATGGCTTATTACGTCAAACGGAAGTCGCAACTCGTAAACGACAAACAGCCCGTCTCGTAACAGCAGTCGTATTGATGGTCGCGATCGTCGCTGCACCTTTTGCCTTTGGTCGCAGTGAACGACCGGATCTCGTCGTTGCTGGAAAATTAGGTGTAGAACCTGAAATCCTGATGAATATGTATAAAATCGTCATTGAAGATGAAACAGATTTGACAGTTCAAGTTAAACCAAACTTTGGGAAGACGACATTCGTCTACAAGGCACTCGAGTCAGGTGATATCGACGCGTATCCAGAATTTACGGGAACGGTACTTGCTAGTTTGACGAATGAAAAACCGAAGTCAAACGATGCAAAAGAAGTGTATGAACAAGCGAAAGCCGGTCTTGAAAAACAAGAATTAGCCTTGCTACCACCTATGAACTATAACAACACTTATGCTGTAGCCGTTCCGAAGAAATTAGCTGAACGCTATGATCTGAAGACGATTTCTGACTTGAAACAGGTCGCGAATCAGTTAACAGCCGGCTTCACGTTAGAATTCAAGGATCGCCAAGATGGGTATAAAGGCATTCAAGAAAAATATGACGTCAATTTCAAAGAAGTCGTTACGATGGAACCGAAGTTGCGCTATAAAGCAATCGAATCAGGTGAAATCGATGTCATTGATGCTTACTCAACGGATCCAGAAATCGCGAAATACGACATGGTGGTCCTAAAAGACGACCAGCAATTATTCCCGCCGTACGAAGGGGCTCCTCTTCTGCGTCAAGAGACGATTGAAGAATATCCAGAAGTAAAACAGGCACTCGAACAATTATCAGGTAAAATTTCTGATGAAGAGATGTCCAAAATGAATGAAGCGGTCGCATATGGTGGGAAAACAGCGAATGAAGTCGCTCGTGATTATCTGAAGAAAGAAGGCATCATTCAATGAAGCTATTACTGATCAGTAATCCAACAGCGGGCATGAATGGTATGGGATTACTTGGAGAAGTCATCGAACCGTTAAGTACATTGTTCGATGAAATCGTCATTAAAAATACGAAACAAGCCGGCGATGCGATGCATTTTGCGGAAGAATCATCTTCGTTTGATGCCGTCGTCGTCATTGGTGGAGATGGAACGGTCTTTGAAACAATCAACGGCGTCGCAAAACTAGACGAGCGACCAATTCTTGGGATCATTCCTGGAGGTACTTGTAATGATTTCGCACGAACACTCGGGTTGCCGATGGCGCCGCGCCTTGCCGCGGAAGCGATTGCGATGCAACATGTCGTTCAAGTTGATCTCGGACAAGTCGAAGATAGCTATTTCTTGAATTTCCTTGGCGTTGGTCTTGTCGCAGAAGCATCAATTGGAATCGATACGGAAGAAAAAGCACGTCTTGGTAAGATGGGTTATTATCTATCGACGATTCGTTCGAGTCTAGAAGCAAAACCATTTGAATATGAATTAATCTTAGACGAAGGTCGTCATATGACAGGCGAAGCGGTACTAATCCTTGCGGCAAATGGAGAATCGCTCGGTGGAATCGAAACAAACTTGTCAGATGGAGCATATAACGATGGGAAACTTGATTTAGTCATCGTCGATGAAGTAAACTTGACGACTATTCGTGATGTGATCCTTCAAAAAATCGGTCTTGCCAATGATCCTTCCTTTACGCATATCCTGACAAGCGGTTTTCAGTTGAAAACGAAAGATGCAAAAGTCATTGATACAGATGGTGAAAAAGCGATTCATACACCAGTGACAGTCAAAGTATTACCAGAGTTTCTCCGAATGTATGGAGGCACTCTATAATAAAATTGGAAGGAAGAGAAGGTCGTAAAAGTATACGATCTTCTCTTTTTTGATGATTATTCAACACGCGTATGCGGTTATGCTTTGACGCTTTAAAGAAAATATTTGATAAAGGATGACTTTCACGGATTCTTTCTGTACAATGAAAAAGTATTTTGAAAAGGAGGTGGAGCACCATGAAAGGAAACGCATGGGCTTCAAAAGTTGGATTTATTTTAGCAGCAGCGGGATCCGCCATTGGTCTGGGGGCCATTTGGAAATTTCCGTACACGACTGGAACGAACGGAGGAGGCGCGTTTTTACTCTTATTCCTCGTGTTTACCTTACTGCTGGGACTGCCTGTCTTGATTGCCGAATTTTTAATCGGTCGAACGAGCGGGAAAACAGCACTTCGAGCATTCTCGGAGCTTGGCCATAAGAAGTTCACGTTCATTGGTGTCCTTGGTGTCATCGCATGTTTCTTGTTGCTCTCTTTCTACAGCGTCATTGGTGGATGGGTATTGATTTATACCATTCTAGGGTTTACTGGTCGTTTAACGACGATGGACAGTGGTGCGCTTGGTGAACTGTTCGGCACGATTTCTGCCTCACCGCTCTATGTCATTTCAGGACAATTGATTTTCCTCGCATTGACGTGTTGGATAGTCTTACGCGGAGTTCAATCTGGTATTGAAAAAATGAGTAAAATCATGATGCCTTTATTATTTGTTTGTTTCATTGTTCTTGTTGTCCGTTCTTTGACACTCGATGGTGCAATGGAAGGTGTTAAATTCTTCATACAGCCTGATTTCTCGGTCCTGAATCGAACATCAGTGCTCAGTGCACTCGGTCAAGCGTTCTTCTCACTATCGCTCGGTGTATCAGCGATGCTGACATACGCTTCCTATATGAAGGAACGTGGAGAGATTAATCGTTCTGCAGCTTGGATCGTTACAATGAATGTCGCTGTCTCGTTACTCGCAGGATTTGCGATTTTCCCAGCAGTTTTTGCTTCAGGTCTTGATCCAGCAGAAGGACCAGCGTTACTCTTTATCGTCTTACCAACAGTCTTCAGCCAAATTCAGTTTGGTTCAGTCTTCTTGACGTTGTTTTTCCTTTTATTCGCTTTCGCATCGATCACGTCATCGATCGCGATGCTTGAAGTCGTTGTTGCTTCCTTAACGGATCGTAAAGAAAACGCGACGATGCGTGATAAAAAACGGACGACATGGCTTGCGACACTAGCGATTGCAATCGTCGGGATTCCGTCCGCGCTTTCGTTCGGAATCTTAGGTGATGCGCAGTTCATGGGAAAAACGTTCTTTGATAGCATTGATTTCCTAGTCTCGAATATTTTAATGCCAATCGGTGCATTATTAATTTCGATTTTTGCTGGCTTTAAGTTAGACCGTGCACTTGTCGAACAAGAATTGGTTACTAGCCCAATGATGAAAAAAATGGTCCCAATCTGGCGACTGAGTGTATGTTACCTAAGTCCAATCGCGATCCTCATTATTCTTGTTTGGCCGTTGTTCGGATAATAAATGAAGTATTCTCCATAAGGTAGTCGACTAAAATTGTCGACTACCTTATTTGTCATGAAAGGATATCAAACAGAAAAGCCTGAACAGTTCATTCTTCAGCCTGATGTCATTCGTTAAAAAGTATGGTGAAATATGAATACATGAGGCGTAACATTTCGCAAAAACGGGAAACTTTTTGTTAGACCATACGTAATGTTAAAATAAAGACACGTAAACCTGATAGAAGAATCAGCACGAAGGAAGAGGGGATGACATGAAGTCTTCATGGTGGATATTTGGTTCCATCGGTATGATGTTCGTATTTCTACAATTAGCCGATACGTTCAACTTCTCGGGAATCTTCATCGCTCTTGGTTTGTGGTTCATTTGGAGCGGTTACCGGACAAAACCAGGTCGACGATATCGGACAGAACGGAAGTCGACTGAAATCAAGCGGAAAAATGTGAAAAAGAAATTACTTCTTGACGATGAAGAGGAATTCGTCGGAAGTGTCATTTTAAAACCAGAACGGGCGACACGCCGTTTTGAAGAGACGGATGATTTGGAGCTTCAAGTATTGCAGCGGACAATCGAAGAAGGATTTGCGAAAATCCAGACGTACGATCAAATCGTTCCGTCCATTCGAGATAGCGAAATTAGAAGCGAGATGCGAATCGTCTCTCGTGAAGCGCATGTATTGTTCGAGGAATTATATGAAAGTCCACGCGACGTCAAAAAAGTTCGGGACTTCTTTACATTCTACTTGGATTCCTTATTGTCGATTTCAGAAAAATATGCCGATTTGGAACGCCGTGGTGCCCAAGTTCAATTGGATACGAAAAATCAATTGATTTCGAACTTAAAGATGATCGGTCAAAAGCTGAAACAGCAACAAACCTTGTTGCTTGAAGGAGACACCGTTGATTTAGAACGGGAACTTTTGACGATTGAAAAGGTACTGGCGCAAGAGACTGAACAACGAAAACAGGAGGAGAGTTACCGACATGACCCATTCTGATAAAGATACATGGCAACAATGGCCTGATGAGCAAGAGCAACCGACGATTTCTGATCCATCGGTCGATTTGAATGTAGCAGAGACACCACCTAAAATGCCGGCACGTCCGGTCGAAGAGATGATTCCTTCAGATGTTCCGTCAGAACAACGACAAAAGATCGAACGTCTACTACAGGTGATTGATCTTCAGAAAACAGATGCTGTCATGCAGTTTGGCGCGCCTGTTCAACGTGAGTTATCCCAATTCTCTGATCAAGTCTTAAGTGAAGTGAAGATGAAGGATGGCGGCGAAGCGGGAAAATTGTTGAGTGATTTAATGCAACGTGTCCGCCAAATGGATCCAGACACGCTCCAAGAAAAAAAGAGTTTCTGGTCGAACGTACCGGTCATTGGTCGGGCGAAGAAAAAAGCGGAAACGTACTTCTTGCAATATGAGAAAATGAGTGCGTATCTGGAAGAAGTCGTACACAATCTTGATCGATCGAAATTTGGTTTAATGAAGGATATTACGCTACTTGATCAAATGTATCAAAAGAACAAGCGTTATTTCGAAGAATTGAACGTCTATATTGCAGCCGGCGAAACGAAAATTGCTCACGTTCGTCAACATGAAATCGAACCGTTACGAACAGAAGTCGAGGTATCGCGGGATCAAACGAAGTTACAGGAATTAAATGACTTGATTCAATTGACGGATCGTTTTGAAAAGAAAATCCATGATTTAAAATTATCTCGAACGATTAGCTTGCAGATGGCACCGCAAATTCGTGTCATTCAACAAAACAACCAAATTCTAGCGGAAAAAATTGAATCAGCCGTCGTCAATACGATTCCACTTTGGAAGAACCAAGTTGTCCTATCTTTGAGTCTGTCGCGTCAAAAGGCAGCGCTTGAAATGCAGAAGGATGTCACCAATACGACGAACCAGTTACTTGAGCAAAATTCGAAGCTGTTGAAGGAATCGTCAATTGAAATTGCGGAAGAAAACGAAAAAGGTATCGTATCTGTTGAATCGTTAAAGGTTGCACATCAAAACTTGATTGAGACACTCGATGAAACATTACGCATCCAACAAGAAGGAAAACAAAAGCGTCGTGATGCGGAGCATGAGTTAGAACGAATGGAAAACGAACTGAAACAAAAAGTCATCGAAGTCGCTTCAAAAAGCAGAGAATTACCGAATCGACCATACTAAGGAACACGATTTTTCGTGTTCCTTTCCTTCATGAAAGGAAGGATTAGGAATGAAAAGTGAAGAGAAACAGCTGCAATGGGATACGACATGGTTATTATTCGCACGGATGATGGCAGATCGTCATTCTAAATGTGCCTCGAAATCTGTTGCCTGTGTCATCGTCAAAGATGAAAAGCCGATTTCGATCGGAATAAACGGAACACCTAGTCAGCATGTGAATTGCAACGAAATTTACTTAAAGCAAGAGGGTATTCTCTATACATCACGACCTGACCACCCGGTGGTTGAAGAATCGATTGAACGAAACGGGATTCTTTTTTATCGGTGCGAAAATCAAGAAGAACACCATGAATGGTCGAAACAACACGAGATTCATGCTGAAATCAACGCGCTCGGTAAGCTGGCAGCCGATTCGACGAGTGCGCGTCATGCGACCGCTTATGTCACCCATAGTCCGTGTCATGCATGTAGTTTGGCGCTGATTGCCTCTAAAATCGATCGGGTCGTCTATTCGACAGGTTATGAATACGGGGACGGGTTGAACCTGATGAGGCAGAGTGGGATCGAAGTCATTCACTTGCCACTCGCAAACGAATATTTTCTTGAAAAAATTTAACTGAAAAGGGTTGTAAACGCTTCCATTGCATTGTATGATGAAATCAAGCATTGCCATGGTAATTATTCACTCTTCCATTCGGACTGATTTTCAATCGAAAATCGGTCCACTTTTTTTTAGAAAAGAATTGACAGGAATTGAATAGTTTGTCATGATGACTATAGAATATGACGAAGCGGAACGCCGCATTTTCATACAAAACCAATCAAGGAGCTGGAATGCCAGGTCGTTGAATGAAAAAATCCTGACTCACATGAGTCAGGATTTTTTTTATGGATGAACAAGTGTCGCTTCCTTGAAGCGTTTAGCACGGATTGCGCATTTCGTGGCGACCGCACCTGAAAGAATCGTCATGAATCGCTGACAAAGGATGTCTGGTTGCGATTGATGTAAAAACAGTTGATGCAATAGTCGATTAAAGGCAGCGTCTAGCGAGGACAAGTGTCGTTTGATTGCAGTGGGAGACATATCTTGAATTTCTTCTGCTTGATAGCCCGCATCACTTTGGAAGGCAGAGAGAATGAGAAGCTCTGTTTGCGCATCAGCCAACGTTAGCCCTTGTTCTTGGACATGCTGACAAGCCTCACGCAATTCATGAATCAACAATTGTTCCAAAGCATACGACGTATGCATTTGATATGGATCGTACAACTGAACAGCTTGCCGAATTTGATCGCGTGTCACGATTTCGGATACCGTCCATTGATCGAGTGTGCCAACAGCTTCACTGTATAGTTGAGTAAGTGGTCGAATCATCGTTTCTCCTCCTTAAGCATAAAATGGACTTCCAATTTCATCATAATTCATTTAGAAAACGCTTACAATATCTGCTTAATAGTAGTCGTGATGAAATCGTGTCTGCTATGATATGAATGAAGAAAAAGGAGTGAGATGACGTGATTCAATTATTTAAGGCACTTCCAGAAGTGACGATGCCTCCTTATGAAAATGTTGATTTTTCCATTAATCAGTCGAATCAACCGATTGGATTTTCGATCGATACATGTGCTCCCGGTGAACGAGTGGAAGAGGTCCTACTTGTTGCCTCTGGTGAAATCCGTACTGGTCAAACCGGACGAGAATGGTTACAATTCACGTTCAATTCGCCCGCTGGATCTTGTAAGGGAAAACAATGGATCAATCAAGGAACGGCAGAAGAAGCACTTCGTCCCTATCTCGAAACACGAATCGTTCGGGTCGAGGCAAAGGTAGAGGAATATCCGCCGCAATCCGGAAACAAATCATTGACCGTTCAGCGTGTCACTCCGATTCATGATGCCTCACCGACGCAGTTCTTGCCACAGTTACCGGCAGGTGAATCGCTTGAAACATACCGTGATCAGTTGCTTGGATTAGTCGGTCAGCTTGATTCTCCTCATCAAGAAATCGCGCTCTCGATTTTGCGACAGTACTGGGCAGATTTTTCGACACGACCGGCTGCTCTTTTTCATCACCATGCCTATATCGGTGGGTTGCTGAAACACACTGCTTGTATGATGACGATTGGTCGAGGAATTTGTGATAGTGAACAACCATACTTGACGCTACTCAAATGTATTCAAGAAGCAGAAGCCGATCATAAAAATGAACTATTCCAAGCAGCTGAACGAGAGATACGTCAATTTTCTTGGGATGATAGTTTTGATGCTCTCTATCAAGCGGCAAAAGGGATTGCACTGTTAGATCAACGTCCAAATCCGAACGAATTGTTACTCGGCATTTTATTGCATGACATCGGAAAGCTATGGGAGTATACACATGCAGGGGCTTCGGCAGATCGTTTTTCAAGACTGCTGCACGTAACAGAGGAAGAGGAAGAACTGGCGGGCATTGCGCTTGATCCGGACGGCGTGTTGATGGGGCATATGCCATATGGATGTTTTGTTCTCGAACAAACACTTCGAGAAGAAGATATCCGATTACCGCGTGCTGTTTATCACCGTCTCATGCATATGGTATTATCACACCATGGTAAACGCGAGTGGGGATCAAGTGTTACGCCGCAAACGACAGATGCTTGGTATCTCCATGCGATCGATCTACTCGATGCACGAAAAGAAAAATGGCGTCAGCAACAAGGACGCTAAGGAGTGAAATCATGCAAGACAAAATACGTACGACTGTCATTACTGGTTTTTTAGGTGCCGGTAAAACTACGCTACTCAATCATCTCGTTTCTCAACCGACAGAAAAGTTTGCGTTGCTCGTCAATGAAGTAGGTTCTGTTCATATTGATGAAGCATTGATTGAACGAAGTGACGAAGAGATGATCGAATTGACGAATGGCTGCATTTGTTGTTCGATTCGCGGTGATTTACGGGATGCGTTGCTACGGATCGCAAAACGCCGTCGAGATGGGGAGCTATCGTTTGATCGATTATTGATTGAGACGACAGGCGTCGCTGATCCAGGACCGATTCTACAGACATTCTATTTTGAGCCGGCTGTTGAACAGTCCTATCAGATTTCCAGTGTCGTCACAGTCATCGATGCATATCATTTAGAACGTCAACTGACGTTCCAAGAAAATGTGAAACAAATCGGTTTTGCTGATGTCCTTATCTTAAATAAGATGGATTTAGTTGATGTATCAGAGCGCGAAACGTTGACCGCTTTACTGCGCGAACGAAATCCTTCTGCAGCCATCATTGAAACGGAACAAGGTCAACTCGAATCAGATCGACTGTTTGAAACGTTCCATTTTCCAAAAGAAGAGCAAGTACGACTTAGTCAACAAACGGATCAGATTCATCAATCGGTTGAGGATTTCACGGCATTGACGATTGTCGAGGAACGACCGTTGAACCGGAATCGATTCGGAATGGTCCTACGTGAGGTGTTAGAGGCCTATGCGGAAGACCTGTATCGCTATAAAGGGATCATTCATTTTGCAGATACGGATCGAAAGGTCATTTTACAAGGTACTGGCATGATTTACGGAACAGCGATTAGAGAACCATTTAGCGAACAACCAAAGACGACGCTCGTCTTCATTGGGAAAGGGCTAGATGAACAAGCGATACGAAAAGGAATCGAGGCGGCAATTGAACATGGTTGAACTTTATTTTGACGGTACGGTCCGTCCTTCAAATGATGAAGCGGCGGTTGGACTTTTTAGTAAAAATTCCGAGGGCGAAGTCACAGAAAAAATGTATCAAATTCAAGCAATCAATAATCATGAGGCAGAATTTATTGCTTTTTCGAAAGCTGTCGAGTGGGCGCACGAACTCATCGCACAAGGCGAGAGTGTCATTTCGTTTCGGACGGATTCAGAAGCAGTTGCACTCGCGGTCGAACGCGAATTCGTCAAGAATAAACGAACGCAGACGATCTTTGATCCTGCCTTTGCGCGTTATCAACTCTTACCACTCGCTTTTGTGAAGTGGATTCCACGGTCGGAGAATAAAGCAGATCGTGTCGCACGAGAGGCGTTACGATTATACGAAGCATGATTGACGACAAACACCCCTATCCTCATGAACTGAACCAAAAAAGTTAGACAATAAATAATTTGTCAGGCGACCTTGAGGACCTGAGTCCGGTATTCCACCGGGCTCAGGTTTTTT